>NZ_JACKZU010000166.1:0-17247 GCF_014222165.1 Nostoc sp. 2RC | reverse complement strand
CCCCATGCCCCATGCCCCATGCCCAATTAACATTTTTCATTGTGACTGTTGATAGCTAAAGCTTGATTAATTTGGTTGAGTAAATCTTCCATTGAAATAGATCGCGGTAATATGCGAGTGGCGATCGCACTCACAATAGTTTCCACTGAATCCAATCCATTTTTCTTTTGTCTATCGATTTCGCTGTCAGCTATCTCAGGCTGAGAAATACTTTCGGCGCGATTCAATGGCTGGTTTAGTACTAAAATTGGTGGTAATTCTAAAGGCGAATCTCCTAATGTTTTCAATGCTTTGAGTACGTCTTTGTGAATAGCTGATTCTCCTAAGCAAATTAATAATAAGTCCACGCTTTGATGACGAATTTGCTGTAAAACTTCTGCCCAACAAGGACTCATGGCTGCTTTCAAACCTGCTGTTTGCAGGTATTGAATTAAAGCTTGAAACCACTCCGATCCTCGTTCAGGTGTTTCACTAGTGATGGAGGAATTTCTTGCTGTACGATAACCTTTAGCTTGTTTGCGTCTTACCTGTGGTAAGTCGCGCAACATAGTTAAATCTACTACTAAAATGTTGGGGGGGCAGCAAACACCGGAAGCAATTTGCAGTACAGATACTAAAGCATCTGATTTTTCAGTAAAAGTGCTGCTATCTTTTCCTAATGGTGTTAGGTAAGGAAATACAGATAATCCTGGTATTTGTGAGGCTTTGAGGGTGGTTGCTACATCGCAAGTAACCAAGGGTATGGTGGCCAAGCGTGGATGTTGAATTAGTTGTTGCAAATAATTTTGGGCAATACTACTTTCAACATCGAGCAAAATTACATCAAATTGCCATACCCGCGCCAAGAGTTCTGCCTGATCTAAATCATCAACTTCAATTACCCGATGTTCTCGCAGTGAGGAGTGGGGATTGGCGGATTCAAATTCAGGATTCACTAATCTGAGAATTCGTAGTGGTGTTTTAGTTGAAAGACTGGAGTTATTGTCTGACCCTAGCAGTGAAACTCCTTGCGGAGTACATAATTTTTCTAGGAGTGGTGTCAACACCTGATATTCTACTGGCAAGCTTAAAAAGCCATCGGCTCGGTTGGCAAATGCTTGCTCTTTCTCTGCTGCGGTTGCCGTCAAAACTACAGATATATGACGAGTTGCGCTGTCAGATTTGAGTAAGGTCAGCACATCCCAACCAGAGAGCAAGGGTAGCAAGGGATTGAGAAATATCGCTATTGGTTGCAAGCGTCGGGCTTTTTCTACTGCTTCTGTGCCCGATCGCGCAATCACTACGCGATATCCCAAACTTTTAAGTTGTTCGGTTAAATCTTCGATATATCTGGCTACTGCTTCCACTACTAAAACTAGCCGTTGGGAACTAGCGGTATGATACTGCGGGGAGTTAGCGACATGCTGACGGCCGGCTGTGATAATGTCTGGTTTTTGTGTGTCTTCTGTGGTTTCCAGATCTGGTTCTGAAAAACCTGCCTTTGGCGGACTGGGGGGTAGCAGCAGTGTGAATTGGCTACCTTTACCTTCGCGAGATAAAAAGCTGACATCTCCTCCGTGGAGACGAGCCAAGGCGCGAGTTAATACTAGTCCCAAACCTGTGCCTTCAAACTGGCGGGTGAGGGGGTTTTCTAGTTGTTGGAATTTTTGAAATATTAAATGTTGCTGGTGTTCGGGAATACCGATGCCTGTATCCCAAACTGTAAAAGCAATCCATCCTTCCCAACGACTCACCCGCAACCCAATTTCCCCTGATACTTCAGTGAATTTAAAGGCGTTGGAAAGCAGATGAATTAGCATTTGGCGTAGGCGTAATTCATCGGCAACAATTTGGTCTAGACCTGGTTCAATGGAAAGGCTGAATTGGGGAGCAGAACCACGGGTATTTGGACTTGCAGGTGTAACTGTGGCTTTGCTGCTTTGGGTGTGAATGGCTTTGGCCTCAGATAAAGCGCGATCGCACACTGCCCGAATTTTCACTGGGGCTAGTGTGAGTTCCATTTGTCCAGTCTCCATCCTGGTCAAATCTAAGATGTCATTCACCACACTCATCAGATGGCGGCCGCTTTGATGAATTAGTCCTGCATAACGGGCTTGACGTTCGTTGAGTTCTCCCAACTGCTGATCTACTAACAATCGCGATAAGCCCAAAACCGCAGTCAGGGGAGTTTTTAGTTCGTGACTAATACAAGCTAAAAACTCATCTTTCAAGCGATTTAGTTGAATTAAATCGGCATTTTTGGCTGCGAGTTCTTTGCAAAGCTGCTGCTGTTCGGTGACATCAGTGGCTAAAACTAACCACAAATCACTGTTGAGTGGCATTCCAGATTCAGCACTCATCACCTTCAGCTCTGGACTATCTAAGGGAATTTTGGCAAATTGCCAAATTCGTTCCTGACCATTTTGCACTTCCACAACGCAGGTGCAAGTACCTGGTTGGCTATCCAAAAAGCAGCGACTTGATGTGGTTTCTGTGATTGTCTCTTGTTCTCTGAGGTTGTTAAGAGTCGGCAAGCATGATTGGGGCATTGGTTCGCTTCTGAGGGATACCCGTGGCGTTGGTTGTTCTTCACCACCATTGGGATGAACTTTGATCCCTCGTTGCTTGATGTATTCTGGTTTCTTGGGTCGGACGGGGGTTAGTATTGCTTCTACCTGTTGTCTAACTCCTTCTGGGTCTTTTAAAACTCCTAATTGCTGCCACCAAGCTGGATTTTTGGCTACGACTTCGCCAGTACTGGTTTCCAACATTAAAGGCCAAGGCAATGTTTCTAGCAACTTCACCAGTGGCTTTTGAATTAGCTGGGGTTGATTTGGCATCTGTGCTGGAGGAGCGTATTGAGTGAGGGAGCCGGCCATTTTTTCCTGAGCGAGCGATCGCAATAACCGTGAGGTATCCACTAGTCCCAAATATTTCCCGTCGCAGTCAATCAATGCCCAATCCAAATTTTGCTGTTTTTGAGCTTGTTGTTGAGACAAACGCCAATTCAATTGCTCTACACGCTCAGAAACTGGTATTGTCTGTATTGGTTCGATGAGAGTTTCCTCCCAAAGGGAAATTGATTGCTGTAAATTTAAATTTTTATCGTCACTATGGCCTAATAATTTTTGGATTAAACGGGCAGAGTACAGCAATCCGATTGGGTATTGCTGTTGATTGACTATTACCAAGCGATCGCACTGCTCTTTTTCAAAAATCTCCAGCACCACTGCCAGAGTAGTTGTTTGGGGGCAGCTAGGTACGGTTGCTTGAAAGTCATAAAGCGGGTAATCTAGCATTGACATAAGGCTTTGGGGGTTATTCTTCCTGCGGAAACCTCTGGCATTCCCATCTGCCACCTGCCGATGTTCTTTTCGCCTGAAGCTATATCCTCTCAGAAGACTCATATAAGCAATTTTGGTTACGATTTCAACGCCATTAAAACAATGGGACTTACACTCACGGACACTTGCTAGCGTCCGACCTGGAAAACAGAGGCAACCTTTCTTTTTAGTGCTCCTCATTTCTAGCAAATAGCCTCACCAGTGTCTTACTGGTATTTAAACTCCTCATCCATAGCCACAGCTAAAACAATTATGGCTCTAAAGATTCGCTTTAGAACCTTGAGGAATTATAATGATTTAGAATGCGACATTCCTTTAAGTTCGTTTAAGTATCTTATCAAGGAGCAAAACAAAAAAGTCTATCTATCTGTATACATATATATGCATATACAAACAAATAATAAGTTGCCGATACATACCTCATCTAAAACCTACTCAGCCCTACCACTCAGTCGCTGCACGAGGTTGTTGAGTGATTAGAATTATCTGTTGACACAGAGCGTTATTTTGGGGTGAAACCACAAAATTTACTGCACCCACAGCATTACCCTAGAAGCGTTTGCCACAATTATCAGCCCACGCTTCTTGGTCAAATCGATAGAGTAGATAGATAGACAATAAATGTTATTACCTATATTGATTTTGCAACGCGATGTTAACAAATATTTAAATAATCCGGCTAATTTAACCAACGAAAATGGTGTAATTGCTTGGATGTGTAAATTTATTTCCAGCATTTTTGGTCAATTTGATTATTCACCTGTTGCTGTCACTACCTCTGGAACAATAAATTATTCACTCAATTGGTTGCAGCGCCATCCAAGTCCACCAGATAATGGGCAGTATTTCTATGTATTTGCCAGCCACTCACAAAAAAGGCAACAGGCTTTTCAGCAGATGACTCAAGGAGAGCGTCAAGAATTACTAGACCAACTCAAGTCTGATTATGGCGAAATTCTCATAGATTACTTTACCACAGATAAAACTCTTAAAGAAAAAATTGACAAATTTATCAATACTATATTTTATGCTAATATTCCTGTGCCCCAAATTATCGAAATTCACATGGAAGTAATAGATGAATTTTCCAAACAGCTAAAATTAGAAGGAAGGAGTGATGAAGCATTAATGGATTATCGTTTGACGTTGATAGATATACTGGCTCATTTGTGCGAAGTCTATAGATCTTCGATTTCCAAATAAATTAAATTTATCAATGTTTAAATCAGCACAAACAAAAGCTGTTAGTTACTCCCAATGCACGACGCATCTTGTATTTCTCTTGTGATAATTAGCCTGTAACGATATGAATAAAGCCAGAAAGACCTACGTTCTCAAGCTTTATGTAGCAGGGAACACCCCTAATTCAGTACGGGCACTAAAAACACTCAAAAATATATTAGAACAGGAGTTTGAAGGTGTTTATGCTTTAAAAGTGATCGATGTGCTGAAAAGCCCGCAACTAGCCGAAGAAGATAAAATATTGGCTACTCCAACACTATCTAAAATTTTGCCGCCACCAGTTCGCAAAATTATCGGCGATCTTTCAGATAGAGAAAGAGTATTGATTGGGTTAGATTTACTTTATGAAGAATTAAGTGAAGAAGATTTTACCGAATAAAAAACAGGAGTCAGAATAAAGAATTCAGAAGATTCTATCTACAAAAGAATGAGAGTTTTAATAAGAAATAATTTTTAAATTTTTCCTACGCCAGAGGCAAGGTTTGAAACTGATATTCAGACGCTTACCGACACGGCAAAATTGTGCGATCGCCGAGTTATACTCAAATTGATACTGAATTCTGCATCCTGAGTTCTGAATTATTCTTCAGGGCAAATTGCATCCAACGTGTTAATAATAAAAAGAGGGTTTTCCACCCATTTGTTATCAAGCAATGAGTCAAAACGAGCAACTAGAACCAAAAAAGCCGCCGTTAATTGGGGGTGTAGAAAAAATTCGCACGATGATCGAGGGGTTTGACGATATTAGTCATGGAGGATTACCCATTGGTAGAACTACCTTGATTAGCGGCACCTCAGGTACGGGTAAAACTTTATTATCTCTTCAGTTTTTGTATAACGGTATTACCTACTTCGATGAACCAGGAGTATTTGTTACCTTTGAAGAATCCCCCAGTGATATTATTAAAAACGCTCATATTTTTGGGTGGAATTTGCCACGACTAATTGAAGAAGGCAAGTTATTTATTCTCGATGCTTCCCCCGATCCTGAAGGTCAAGATATTGTTGGTAACTTTGACCTTTCTGCACTGATTGAGCGCTTGCAATATGCCATTCGCAAATATAAAGCTAAACGAGTTTCCATAGACTCAATCACTGCGGTGTTTCAACAATATGAAGCAATGGGAGTGGTGCGGCGGGAGATTTTTCGTCTGGTAGCGCGTCTCAAACAACTCAGCGTCACCACTGTAATTACCACTGAACGCAGCGAAGAATATGGCCCCGTTGCTTCCTTTGGAGTCGAAGAATTTGTTTCTGATAATGTCGTAATTGTTCGCAACGTTTTAGAAGGAGAACGCCGCCGTCGCACAATTGAAATTCTCAAATTGCGCGGTACAACTCACATGAAAGGCGAGTATCCCTTCACAATTACTAATGAAGGAGTCAATATCTTTCCATTGGGGGCCATGCGCTTGACTCAACGTTCTTCTAATGTCAGAGTATCTTCTGGTGTTAAAACCTTAGATGAAATGTGCGGTGGTGGTTTCTTCAAAGATTCAATTATCTTAGCCACAGGAGCTACAGGAACAGGCAAAACTCTATTAGTAAGTAAATTTATTCAAGATGGTTGTCTCAATGGAGAACAAGCAATTTTATTTGCTTATGAAGAATCACGCGCCCAACTATCTCGCAACGCTTCCTCTTGGGGAATTGATTTTGAGGAACTAGAACAGCAAGGTTTACTCAAAATAATCTGTACATATCCTGAATCCACTGGCTTAGAAGACCACTTACAAATTATTAAATCAGAAATCGCGATTTTTAAACCAGCTAGAATAGCAATTGATTCACTCTCAGCATTAGCTAGAGGAGTAAGTAATAATGCATTTCGACAGTTTGTAATTGGTGTTACTGGTTATGCCAAACAAGAAGAAATCACTGGTTTCTTTACTAACACAACCGACCAATTTATGGGATCGCATTCAATTACAGACTCTCATATCTCCACGATTACCGATACAATTTTGATGTTACAGTACGTAGAAATTCGCGGCGAAATGTCGCGGGCAATTAACGTATTTAAAATGAGAGGGTCTTGGCACGATAAAGGCATTCGCGAGTATAATATCACTGCTGATGGGCCAGAAATTAAAGATTCATTCCGGAACTACGAACGGATTGTTAGTGGTGCTCCTACTCGCGTTAGTATCGACGAAAAGGCGGAACTTTCTCGGATTGTTAAACGTTTTGAAGATAAACAGAGTTCCGAATCCTAAATTTAGTATCGTAGTATATTCATTCCTAAATTTAGTATCGTGCTATATTCTGTGGTGAAGAAAGGTTTTCTGCCGCTAGATTGATTTTCGTGTGAGGGGATGCGGTGAAAGGACAGCAATTATTCCATAGCTTCTTGCCTGGTGTGACAGCAGCGGTCTTAACAACTCAGCCTGCTTGGGCTGATACTGTAAAAGTCAGTGGGGTACAGCTGGCATCTTCTCCAAGTGTTTCGACCTCTACCTATGGTCAAACCTTGGTTGTAGATTTCATGAATACGCAATTGCCGAAAACAGCAAATGTTAGTATTCCAACCCTATTACCTGCTCCTGGTTTTAGTAAGTTTAGTGTGAAGCCTTTAAGTAATAACAGTATTCCAGTTTTTCTGGCTGGAAATACTAATGTGTCAATAGAACAAGTAGCTCAAAAAGATAAAGTTAGACTTTTGAATTTAACGCCTACCTCTGGTTCTTCCCAACAACCAGATATCAAGCGTTCTACCGAAAGTAACAACAAACAGAGCAATTTAAATCCCTATTGGCAGAAATTAAAGAAGATCGTAGTTCCTGACTACACTTCTCAACCTGCATCTGCTCAAAAAGAAATTTTGTCCTTGTCTGCTTCACAGCAGCCAGTGGTTCAAAAGATAAATACCGTTACTCAGTTGCAGACATTTTTACAGACTTCGCCTACAGGTGCAGGGACAGCAAAACTGTTGTCAGCAGAAGGCTGTCCGCAACAAAACTTGACAAAAACCACAACTGATTTGGCTGCTTTGCTGGTGACCTCAAACACCTGCCAACAAAAAAATCCTGTGGAAAAACGTGTGGCTCAGAGTGAGACTATACCTCCCACAGATTCGACACCAACTCCCACTGTGCCAGGAAGCGTTACTCCTGTACCAGCTGGTTCGACACCAACTTTGCCAGGAAGCGTTACTCCTGTACCAGCTGGTTCGACACCAACTTTGCCAGGAAGTGTTACTCCTGTACCCCCAAGTCAAGTGGAAATTCCAGAGAAACTGATTCAAAATGCTAATCCTCTGCAATTTCCTACCAAAACTGAGGAAGTGACAGTCCAGGAAAATCAGCCGATTACTTTGACACAGGCTCTAGAATTAGCACGGCGTAACAATCGGGATTTACAAGTGGCTTTATTGGAGCTACAACGCAGCCGATATGCCTTAAAAGAGGCGGAAGCTGGTTTATTGCCGACTCTTGGGATTAGTGCGGATCTGACTCGCAGTCAATCTTCTAGTAGCCAGCTTCAGCAAGAATTAAGCGGGCCAAACAGTTTAAGCTCCACAGATGAACCAAACACAAGTTTTTCTGGGCAAGCACAACTGTCCTATGACCTGTATACCTCTGGATTGGGTAAAGCCCGTAGAAACGCCGCTAGGGAACAGGTACGCTTCAATGAGTTGGCTGTAGAAAGTCAGTCCGAGGAAATTCGCTTGAATGTGACGACTGACTACTACAATTTACAACAATCGGACGAACAAGTACGTATTGCCCAGTCGGCTGTACAGAACTCAGAGGCTAGTTTGCGCGATGCAGAAGCTTTAGAGCGAGCTGGGGTTGGTACGCGGTTTGATGTGTTGCGATCGCAAGTGAATTTAGCAAACGCCCAACAAGATTTAACTAATGCCAGATCCCAGCAAGCAATTGCCCGTCGTCAGTTGGCTACTCGGATCAGTTTACCCCAGGGAATAAACATCAGTGCCGCCGATCCCGTACAATTGGCTGGTCTTTGGGATTTGACATTAGAAGAAAGCATCGTGCGAGCTTTTCAAAATCGCCCAGAACTCCAACAACAGTTAGCACAACGTAATATTAACGAACAACAGCGTCGGCAAGCCCTGGCAGAACTTGGCCCACAAATTAGTTTAGTAGCCAGCTATGACTTGCTAGACCAGTTTGATGATAGCGTTAGTGTTACAGATGGTTATTCCTTTGGAGTGCGAGCCACCCTCAATTTGTATGATGGGGGAGCAGCAAGAGCGAGGGCATCTCAGCAGAAAGTGAATATTGCGATCGCAGAAACTCAATTTGCCGAACAGCGCAACCAAATCCGCTTTCAAGTAGAACAAGCCTTTTCTAACCAGCAATCTAATTTGGAGAACGTTCAAACCGCTAATACCGCTTTAGAACAAGCCAGGGAAGCTTTACGTTTAGCACGTTTGCGATTCCAAGCTGGTGTAGGTACTCAAACTGATGTGATTAACTCTGAAAACGACCTAACAAGAGCTGAAGGTAATCGAGTCACAGCAATCTTAGATTACAATCGTGCTTTAGCTCAATTGCAAAGGTCTGTTACCCTCAGAGGACTACGGTAGTTACCCAAAACTCAACCGCATAACTTCAATTGAGTAGCCTTTCTGATGAAAAGTCTCCAAAAGCCTCATTTTTCAGTAACTCAACTGGGAAATGGGGCTTTTTGCTAAAAATTGGCATGGGGCATGGGGCATTGGACATGAGGATATGTATAGCTTCTCTTTCACAGACGCTAGCGCGAACCCGCAGGGTGGGAGCTGGGGAGATGGGGAGATGAGTTTTTCCCCTCTGCACCTAGAGCCTAGACCTCTTGCAATCAATTGCTTTTTGCACTCTTGTGGGGAAAGGGAAAATACCAAACCTTTCCCCCTTTCCCCTTACCCTTTTCCCGACTTCTCTTAGAAGTCTCCTCTTCTGCCCAACGCCCAATTTTCACGTGAAGTGTCAAAATTGAACTAACATAACTGAGTGTGCGATCGCTCGCCTTGTCAAAGACTCATGACTAAAGTAACATCCAAAGAAATTGCACAGTTTCGCTCTCAATTGGCAGACGATCCCAGCGATATGGAAGCCCTGGATTTGATTGAAGACTGTGATGGAGATTTAGAAGACGCTGCGATGACACTAGCTATCCGTGCGGGACAACAACCAGAAAGAGCAAATTCTGAATGGTTAGATGCTTTGGCTAGAAAATGGCGTGCGGTCATTTGCGAACAAGAATTTCGGGAAGATTTACTCAATAGTTCCCTTGGGACAATGATGGAACATCTCAAAACAACGCCCACATTTCCCAAAATCTTGGCAACGCCTGTTTTAATTTATGTCCTCAAGCAAGGGGTGAATAATTTTTGTGAGCCACTGGATTCGTTAAAGTAAAAGGGATTGGGGATTGCAGATTGGGTAATCAGCATAAAAGTGAGTAGGGAATCGGGAGTCGGGAGTGGGGAAACCTTTGCCGATGGGCAAATCCTACTAACTCTAAACTCCAAACTCCAAACTCCAAACTCTTAACTCCAAACTCCAAACTCCTAACTCCAAGACTGATACCCTGTTAATTAGGGCAAAACTTTTAGAAAAGTGTTGTAGTATCAATGAATTACCTTGTTGCCGTATTACCAGACCGCATTCAAGCTGAAGCTGCTTACTTAGCTTTAGAAAAAGAAGCCATAAAAAGTACCATCTTGGGGAAGGGATATAAAACTGCTGATGAGTTTGGCTTAATTGACCCTAAAGACCAAGCCAAAAAGCAAGCACAGCTGATGGCAACTTGGCTGATACCATTTGGTTTTTTTGCGGGTTTTACCTTCAGCCTGATTACCGGTTTGCACACTTTTGCCTGGGCGGGTGAAATTGGCAATCACATTGTTGGCGGACTGTTGGGTGCTGCTAGTGGTGCTATGGGTGGTGTGTTTGTCGGTGGCGGGGTTGGTTTGTTGGTAGGTAGTGGTGATGCTTTACCCTACCGTAACCGATTGGATGCGGGGAAATACTTAATTGTAGTTCAAGACTCTGAAGTTGTGACTCGTCAGGCAACCAAGATATTAAGGCAATTTGAGCCAGAAAATATTCAAGGTTATGCGGACACAAGTAGCGTGTAGCAAATGAATCCAAATAAAATGGGAATTAAAGTTAGAATCTATTTAAGTAAAGGGCATGGGGCATAGGGCATAGGGCATTGGTAAAAGATAAATGAAATGACTAATGACTAATGACTAAGCGCAAAGTCTGAGCGGAGGTTTCCGACCATCAGAACTTTGTAAGAGATGACTAATAACTAATGACTAATTCAGAATGTTGCCACGAGAAGAACTTTTAAAGGGTGTTGAAAATCGAGATAGTGTAGCTCGTGTAATTGACCAAGCAGAGCAAGCTATTAAGACTTGGGAAGTAGTTGTGACGGATTTTTTATCTCCTCCAGAATTGGCGGAAATTCAACGAGTATTTAGCCGATTAACAGAGGTGCAATTAGTGGTATGGGGTGGATATCCGCAAGCTGAACGCCAAAGAATAGCGATCGCTCGTTCGGAACTGCCGTTAGATGCATCTCAAGTCAGCCTTATAGCACTAGAAATTGCTGGTAATTTCTTGTTTGATACCGCCACTCACCGGGACTTTTTAGGTGCAATGCTGGGGACAGGAATTGTCCGTGAAAAGACAGGAGATATCATTGTTTTGGGAGAAAGAGGAGCGCAGGCCATTGTTGCACCAGAGTTGGCAGAATTTTTGTCAATGAATCTTAAACAGGTGCGATCGGTTCCTGTGAAAACTCAACCAATTGAGATTACGGAATTAAAAGTTCGAGAACCAAAGAAAAAAGAATTAACTACTGTGGAAGCTTCTTTGCGATTAGATGCGATCGCCTCTGCTGGTTTTGGTATGTCCCGCAGTAAAATGGTTGATTTAATTGACTCTGGTGATGTGCGCGTCAATTGGAAAGAAGTAACTCAAGCTAGTTCTCAAGTTAAATCAGGTGATTTAATCGCCATCCGCTCTAAAGGACGTTTAGAAGTTGGAGAAATTGCTGTTACTAAAAAAGACCGTTACCGCGTCCAACTAACTCGGTACATGTAAATAGAACTACCAAGTTTAAAAATAATTGAGAAAGATGGATTTACTAAACCTAAATTCAAAACTTTATTACCAATCGAAAATCCAAAATTGTATTACGTTTTAAACCTTTTTGCCAAAATATTCAGCAGAATTTTTCGCGGCACTAATCCAGCTAATATACTTCTAATTTGAGTGGCAACATCACCAATAATAACCGTAGGTTGCCACTCTTCTAAAGCTTTTAGAGATTCGCGAACTACTTCTTCAGAGGAATAGACTGTTTCTGTGCTTCCTGCTAAAGCTGGAGGAAAATTAGCTTCTGTAAAAAAATTTGTTTCGATTGGCCCTGGACAGGTAACTAAAATACGCACACCATATTGACGATTTTCTGCCCACAGTGCTTGACTAAAGCTAAGAATAAAAGCTTTACTAGCAGCATAAACAGAAAGATATGGTATCGGTTGAAATCCAGTAATTGAGGATACGTTAATAATACTTCCAGAACGACGTTGCCGCATTATTGGTAGAAATTTATGAGTTAAATCTACCAATGCCAAAATGTTTAACTGCACAATTTTAACTTGTCTTTCTCTATCTGATTCAGCAAAGTCACCATAGGAACCAAAACCAGCATTGTTAATTAATAAATCAATGGTTAATCCCTTTGTTTGTATCGCATCGAATACAGCAGCAGCGGCATTAGGTTCTGTAAGGTCTTTAGCGATAACATCTACTTTAACTTGATATTTTTCTTTGAATTTTTTAGCTAATTGGTTGAGTTTATCTTCAGAACGAGCAACGAGGACAAGATTTGTTTCGCGTGCAGCTAATTCCTCGGCAAAAGCTTTACCAATACCACTAGAAGCACCAGTAATTAAAGCAGTTGACATTATAAATATTCAAATAACTTTTAGCATTTTTTAAATATTAGCCATCATACATATAAATTTTAACTACCAAAAGTTATATACCTCAAAGATTAAAACTAACATCCAGTCATAACTAAGCTATTAGGCTTTTAAATGGCACAGTGTTTCATGGAGTTAACCGCTGACGACCAACACGAAACAAGGTGTCACTTCAATGCAGGGCTACCATTGTTCAGCCCAATAGATAATTTCTGAGGCAGAACTATTAATTGCAACGCCATAGCTATCTCCATGATTCCATTTGAAACCAGGTTTACCTCTATCTGTTGCATTTAAAACTAATATTTCATATTCATTTGTAAAAGTTCCCTCAGAAGAATCATTGGTGTAGAAAAAAGTAGTTGGCACACCGTTTGGTTGATTTATATGGTCGTTTGTGTCGCCTCCTCGATATTGATATTTGGCATTATTTCTATATTGTGAAAGTAGTTTTTTAATTTTTTCTGGAGAGTGCTTCAATCTGATTTGAAAAAAACTGCCTCCTTGTAAAAATCCAGGAGAGTAAGCCATACGAATATCTTTAGCATCTGTGGGGATTTGATTCGGAAAATGTTTTACATCCTCAAAGTCATACCATAATTGATTGCGAATTTCTTGATAGCGTGTTGTATCAGTGATAATTTCAGGTTCGCTACTATTGCTAAAAGCTTTTCTGAGGAAAAAACTTCCTCCAACAATACCAAGACTGCCAAGGGAAAATAGAACTATCATCACAGCTTGGATTATATGTGAGCGCTTCATTGAGTTGGGTATGTGTAATTTTTACAGCGATATACCCAACTACTAAACTATATTCGTACTATTGCGGATATTATATTAGAGATATTAACGAAAAATTTGCGTACTGATAGTGAATTTTAATTTTTCGTAAAATTTTTATGAAGATGGGGATACTTACTTAGTCAAATACCGCAGGTTGTTTTGGTTGAAGTTATGGGAATCTGATTTGATTTTTGAAAAAATCCAAGTAGATGTAAGGTGTATTTTTGCCAACCACCAGACAGAGGTAGGCAGATATTTATAACTCAGCAGACTAGGAAACGTTCTAAAATTAATCTCACAACTATCTTTTGTTTTTTCAATTCTTCCTGATCGAGTAGGAGCTATAGCGGAATATATAAATAGTAGATGCACCTTAATTAAATCACAGCCCTCAGCTTTAAACTGGGGGCTTTATTTATTGTTGATAATTTTTATTCGCTAAAATTAAAATTTTCTGAAAAAGTTCAATTTGCCCGGATAGAGCAAGAATATAAAAGGATTAATAAATGGTAGATGCACTCTAATAAATCACATAAGTCTTAGCCCTCAGCCTTGGGGTTGGGGCTTTTATTATTTAAATATAGATGGTAATAAACTGGGAGCTAACCAGAAGGCATAACCAATAAATCCAAATAGTAAAGTAATCATGCCCGTAATGGCGTAGCTTATACAAATTAATAAACCATCAGATTCGATGGTAGCAACAGTTAAAAGTAAAATACCTACAGTGGGAATGGGATTTGTAAACGGAATTGGTGATATTAGTAATATTGTTAACCACGTGATACAAAAGCCATTGATTCGCCAAGTCAAAGGATTATGAGCTATTTTTCTCAATCGGGGACGGGTGATTTTCTGTAAAACTTTCGTCAAACGTCCCAAGTTTTGTAAAAGTAATTCGGCAAAGGGACGAGGAAATTTATAGTTAGCAATTCTTTTTGGCAACCAAGGCGATCGCCTTCCTAAAAGCATTTGCACTGACAACAGCAAACAAGCACCACCAAAAGGGCCAGTTAATCCCGGTGGCATGGGAAACAAAAACGGCAAAACTAATAATGCAATCACTAGGCTAAAACCTCGTTCTGAGGTTTCAGCCAGAATATCACCTAGAGTCAGGGGTTGTTCGGCTAGGCGTTGTAACAACGATTTTATATCTTGAGAAAATCTCAGATGCATTTGGCGTCAGTTAATGCTTATTATTCAGAGGGAGTGGCTACCGGAGTAGGAAGTGGAAGAGATGAGGAAAATAACTCCAAACTCTTAACTCTTAACTCCTAACTTCCAACTCCTAACTCTTATAATCTTCACCTATGCGGGTACTAAAACAGCTACAGCTTTAGGTATAACTCGGAAATGGGCAGGTGTGTAAGTAGTGATTTCACCATCTGTATTAATAGGACGTGGTTTGCGAGTAGACAATAGTATTTCTTGACCTTGATGAGAACGTACACTTTGCCAATGTATATGCCGCCCTTGTCGCATGGCAGGTAATAATAAGATAATCTGCCACCAATGTTGAATTTCTAAGCTATAAAGATCCAGTCTTTGGTCATCTATGGCTGCGTCATCTGCCACTGCCATGCCACCACCATAATAACGACCGTTACCTACGGCTATTTGCACTGTTTTCACACGAATTGATTCACCATTAATGGTAATCTCAGCCCTAAAAGGTCTAGATGACCAAATCACTTGCAATGCAGTGGCGGCGTAAGCAAATACTCCCCAACGGCGTTTAGCTTCTTTGGTAAGTCGTTGGGTAATTTTGACACTCAATCCCAAACTAGCAACATTAAAAAAGTGCTTGCCATTTACCCAACCTAAATCAATGCGGTGTAAATTTCCCTGGGCAATAATATTACAAGCTTCATTCAAAGAGTTGGGAATTTTTAAAGTTCTTGCTAAATCATTGGCAGTTCCCAAAGGCAAAATTCCCAAGGGTAACTGAGTTTCAACTAAAGCATCCACCGCAGCATTAAGAGTGCCATCGCCGCCACCAATTATTACTAAATCAACTTGATGTTGATAGCGAAGTATGACTTCATGAAGTTGTTTAGGATGTTCTGTAGACTCTTCAATTAAAATAAAGCCAAGTGTCTTCAAATAATCAATTGCTTCAGACAAACCCTTTTGACCCTGGCGGGCATGACGATTTACTAATAGCAGTGCGCGGCAACTCATGGTTAGTACCTTTTGTAGTTAATATTTCCAAGTATCCGCATTTGTTGACTCAGCTGAATTTTAACTATTACAAAATTTTTTCGGTCGATGGCAGTTGTGCAAAATTTTTGCTATCGATATTAATTATATTGTTAGACCTGGAATTTTTTTGCTTCTATTTTGTTTAATTTAACTTTATCAGCTATTAATATTTTAATAATCAGTGCAGAGAGTGATGATGGCAACTCCAACTACACACTGAGGAATTTTTGCATAAAGCCTTAAAGCTATAGGAATTCGGTTTGATATCTGAAATGATTTACGTAGTCTGGCAAAAGGCAACAAGGCAACAGGCAAAAGGGTTTCAGAGAATATAGGTGTACGGAGTCATTTTCCAAAATCAAATAGACGTTTTATACAAAAATTGTTGTCATAATTTTGTAGTATCCCAGGAACAAATGGCATAGTAGTGTTATCTATATGACTAGTGCCTGAATCTACGTGGTTTTAGGCAAGGTATAAAAGCGTTGGCAGAGTTTTCTGTGATTGGAAAATTGTTATGCGAAGTCCAAAAAAATAAATGATTCCGGTTAATGTGTTGACTGTTGAGTGTTAACTGTGAACCGTCAACAGGGAACAATCTTCTATGGAATAATTTTTTACTTGGAAGTTCCTATTCCTTCTAATTGACTAAATTAATTGATAAAAAAAATCATGAATTCATCAATGCATCGAATTAAATTTTGGGTACTTTTTCCACTTACCCTAATATTTGGTTGTTCAGATCAATTGCTTCAATCTAGTCCCACCGTCGCCAACTCTCAGCCAGCAGTGACTAAAGAAAATAGCCCGACTTTGTTAGCAAAAGCCACTTATCTTTCACCACTGGAACAACAGGTAATTGCGGAAACAAATAAAGTCAGAACAAATCCCCAGGCATATGTGCCGATTTTGGAAAACTATCGCCAGCGCTTTCAAGGTAACCGAGTCAAAATTTCTAATAATACTTATTTAGTAACTCAAGAAGGAGGAAAAGCAGTCGATGAAGCGATCGCATTTTTGAAATCAGCACGTCCCGTAGGTGCTTTGAGTCCGTCCCAAGGTATGTCTTTAGCTGCAAAAGACCATGTTAAAGACCAAGGGCCAAAAGGTGCAACAGGTCATGATGGTAGCGATGGTAGCAACCCTTTTACTCGGATTAATCGATATGGTAGATGGCTGATAACCGCAGGTGAAAATATCAGTTATGGGCCAAACACCGCCCAAGATATCGTCATGCAATTAATTATTGATGATGGTGTCCCCGATCGCGGTCATCGCAAAAACATTTTTAACACCAATTTTAAAGTCTCTGGTGTAGCTTTTGGAATTCACAAATCATATAGAACAGTTTGTGTTATTAACTACGCTGGTGGTTATCAGGAAAAATGATGCCAATTCAAAATTCAAAATTCAAAATTCAAAATTAAGAAAACCGATAGAACAAGGATTTGGCAGCCTGTATCTGTCGCATTCTTTTTTTTAAATTGGTATGATTTAAAGGGGGTGTATGAGGAGATAAGAGGACAAGCGGAAGACTTATAAAGTTCATTTTAGGAAATTTTTGACGACATTATTATTAAGTAGATCGGTTATCATTTTAGTAAGTTCTTCCCATTTGATTCGCACTTCTTTTCTTAAATTATCTCTTTTGCTTGTTTTTTCCATTGCTATAATTGTATCTTGATTTCCCCCAATTTTTATAATTCCAATTTCATTATCTTCTAAAATTAATTCTTTAAGTAAATTAAAAGT
>NZ_JACKZU010000165.1:0-17306 GCF_014222165.1 Nostoc sp. 2RC | reverse complement strand
GCATTGGGGATGGGGCATGGGGAAGAAAATCCCAATTCTCAATTACCTAAGATGGCGGTTGTGGCAACTCAAGGGGCACTGCAACCGCATTTGCCGCCGCCAGAGGCTTTTCAAGAGTTTTGCTTGACGCTAAAGCGGGGGATGGAGATAGACTTAAATGCTTTTAGTGAAAAAGTAACTCTTTTGGGTTATGAGCGAGTACCACTGGTGGAAACTGAAGGACAGTGGAGTCGGCGTGGCGATATTGTTGATGTGTTCCCGGTTTCATCGGAGTTACCAGTGAGGTTGGAATGGTTTGGCGACGAAATCGAACAAATCCGGGAATTTGACCCAGCAACTCAACGTTCTGCCCTCGATAAAGTTGAGCAGTTAATTCTCACTCCGACTAGCTTTGCTCCCATCATCATGACACCACTGAAAAATAGTGATGAGTTAGGAGTTATAAGTTCTGAGTTAAATTCTGACTCAGGATTGGGCACTGGAAACTCAGGACTGATTGAAGGTAGCCGTCGTTTTTTGGGTTTAGCGTTTGAGCAACCAGCATCGCTGTTAGACTATTTACCAGAAAACACCTTGATTGCCATTGATGAGCCAGAACAGTGTCATGCTCATAGCGATCGCTGGGTGGAAAATGCCGAAGAACAATGGTCACTCATCACTCATCAGTCATCAGTCATCAGTGGACTACCAAAAATTCATCGGTCTTTTGATGAGTCTTTGGCTGATGTTGCACGGTTTCAAACATTATATTTATCGGAACTGTCAGAGGAAAATGATGGCATAAATCTTGCCAGTAGAAGCGTTCCGGTGACGCCACATCAGTTTGCTAAATTAGCTGAAACTATCCGCCAAGAACGCGATCGCAATTTCTCGATTTGGCTGATTTCTGCTCAACCTTCGCGTTCTGTGTCGCTGTTGCAAGAACACGATTGTCCGGCGCAATTTATCCCCAATCCCCGCGACTATCAAGCCATTGAGAAGCTACAAATCAACCACACACCAGTGGCACTCAAATATTCTGGCTTGGCGGAATTAGAAGGTTTTATTCTGCCTACATATCGCTTGGTAATTGTCACCGACCGAGAATTTTACGGTCAGCATTCTTTAGCAACTCCCGGTTTTATCCGCAAACGCCACAAAGCGACTTCTAAGCAAGTTGACCCGAATAAGCTGCGTCCAGGAGATTATGTTGTTCACAGAAATCATGGCGTTGGCAAATTTGTCAAGCTAGAAAGCTTAACAATTAATGACGAAACTCGCGATTATTTGGTAGTGCAATATGCCGATGGCTTGCTGAGAGTGGCAGCGGATCAATTAGGTGCATTATCTCGGTTCCGAGCCGCAGGAGATAGGGCACCAGAACTCAACAAGATGACTGGTAAGGCTTGGGAGAATACCAAGAACAAAGTCCGTAAAGCGATTAAGAAATTGGCGGTGGACTTGCTGAAATTATATGCAGCGCGATCGCAACAACAAGGTTTTAGTTTCCCAATTGATATGCCTTGGCAAGAGGAAATGGAAGATTCTTTCCCTTACCAACCCACAACAGATCAGCTAAAAGCCGTACAAGATGTGAAACGGGACATGGAAAGCGATCGACCAATGGATCGCTTGGTTTGTGGCGATGTCGGTTTTGGAAAAACGGAAGTGGCGATTCGTGCGGTTTTTAAAGCAGTCACCGCCGGTAAACAAGTGGCACTCCTTGCGCCTACTACTATTTTAACTCAGCAGCACTACCATACACTCAAAGAACGTTTTGCTCCCTACCCTGTGAATGTCGGCTTACTCAACCGCTTTCGTTCCGCCGAAGAACGCCGCGATATTCAAAAACGTTTGGCAACGGGCGAATTAGATATAGTTGTTGGCACACACCAACTTTTAGGCAAAGGTGTATCATTCAAAGATTTAGGATTGTTGGTGGTGGATGAAGAACAGCGCTTTGGGGTGAACCAAAAAGAGAAAATTAAAAGTTTGAAAACTCAAGTTGATGTGCTGACTCTCTCCGCTACTCCCATTCCCCGGACTTTATATATGTCTTTGTCGGGAATCCGGGAAATGAGTTTAATTACCACACCACCTCCAACTAGACGCCCGATTAAAACTCACCTCGCACCACTGAATCCGGAAAGTGTGCGGAGTGCTATACGTCAAGAATTAGACAGAGGTGGGCAGGTATTTTATGTAGTTCCACGTGTTGAAGGCATTGAAGAGACAACCGCCAGTTTGCGAGAAATGATACCAGGGGGGAGATTTGCCATCGCCCACGGTCAAATGGATGAAAGCGAGTTAGAATCAACCATGCTCACCTTCAGTAACGGTGATGCAGATATTCTTGTTTGTACGACAATTATCGAGTCTGGCTTAGATATTCCGCGAGTCAACACCATCTTAATTGAAGACGCTCATCGCTTCGGCTTGGCTCAGTTGTATCAATTACGCGGTCGTGTGGGGCGTGCAGGTATCCAAGCTCATGCTTGGCTATTTTATCCCAAACAACGGACGTTATCTGATGCCGCACGGCAAAGGTTACGAGCAATTCAAGAATTTACTCAGTTGGGTTCCGGGTATCAATTGGCGATGCGCGATATGGAAATTCGCGGAGTGGGTAACTTACTGGGTGCAGAACAATCCGGTCAAATGGATGCCATCGGTTTTGATTTATACATGGAAATGCTGGAAGAAGCAATTCGGGAAATTCGCGGTCAAGAAATTCCCCAAGTTGAAGATACGCAGATTGACCTTAACTTGACAGCATTTATTCCAGCTGATTATATTACCGATTTGGATCAAAAGATGAGTGCTTACCGGGCGGTGGCCACAGCGAAATCCAAAGGAGAATTAAAGCAGATTGCAGCAGAGTGGAGCGATCGCTATGGTACTTTGCCAGTCCCAGCCAATCAACTATTGCGAGTCATGGAACTCAAACAGTTAGCGAAAAAACTTGGATTTAGTAGGATTAAACCAGAAAACAAACAGCACGTTGTTTTAGAAACACCAATGGAAGAACCGGCTTGGAATTTGTTAGCGGCGAATTTACCAGATAATTTGAAAACTCGCTTTGTATATTCGCCTGGAAAAGTTACAGTGCGCGGTTTAGGAGTTTTTAAAGCCGACCAACAATTACAAAGTTTGATTGATGCGTTCGCGAAAATGCAAGGTGCAATTCCAGAGGCGGCTGTTGTTTGACAAATAGAGACGTAGCATTGCTACATCTCTACATTGATTCATCTACTAAATTGCTTGGTTCGCCGGGGTAGAAGTCATAGTCCACAATCTCTGGCAAACTGTAGGGACATTCTACCGGAAAAGTACGCTTGGGCAAATCTGTTTCTCCAACAGCTAATTCGACACCTTTGAGGTAAGCTTTGCCAAGTGCTTCTTCAAGGTAGGGCTTTAGGCTAGGGTTGTCTTCAAGCAGTTCAGCAATATCTAAGCGTTGAATACGAAGTGTTGCTAACCAGCTACGGCTACGGCGTTCTGACTGGTACTCCCATTTTAGTAAATGTCCAATCAAAACACTTAGACGGTTTCGCAATTCTTGACGTTGCTGTTTACCCAAAGATTGAATCTCCTCAATCAGATTTTGCACATCAATCTCACTCCACTGCTCATTGCGAAGTAAAGTTGCTTGTTCCTCTGTCCAAGCGTAAAAATCAGTTTCGTAGAGGCTTGGTGAAGACATTGGTGTCTTTGGGTTTGTTTGAGGTATAGGCATTAGGTTAGTTAAAACTCAACGTCTTTGGTTTTATTGTAGAACTGTCTCAAACTCTATTACTTTGAATTATAAAGTTAGCCGCTATGTCAGACTTACTTAGAAGAATTACAGTTAACCCCAAACAATGTGGTGGTCGCCCATGTATTCGGGGTATGAGAATTCGTGTGTCAGATGTATTAGACTTATTTGCAGCTGGACTCAGTGCCGAACAAATCTTAGAAGAAATGCCCGATCTGGAAGCGGAGGATCTCAAAGCAGCACTTTTATATGCATCACGTAAGCTGAATCATCCAGTGTTAGTGGCATGACAATCTGGGTAGACGCGCATCTTTCACCTGCGATCGCAACTTGAATTTAGGTTTGTTTACCTATTTTTATTGCTCTCAAGTTACTATCAATCTAAAACCAGAAACTCAACAGGAGAGCCGGAGTGAGTATTAATCTTGATTTGCCGCCAGAACTAGAAAACGAACTTTCTACTGAAGCTTCTCAGCTAAACCTTCCTCTTTCAGAATATATTCTTCGGATTCTCCTTGTAAGGCAAGTTATAGCAAATCCACCTAAAACAGGAGCTGAACTCGTTGCCTATTGACACAGTGAAGGTATTATCAACTCACGACCTGATATTACAGATAGTCAAGCTTACGCTCGTAAGTTGCGTCATGAGGCCGAAACTCGCGATCGAGCTTTTATCTCATGAAATAGTATAATTAAGTTAGATTTAATCAGCTTATTAAATATGAAAGGATATATCCAAAATCATACGATTATTCTCCAAGATAGTTTACCCAACAGCTTAAAAAATGGCGATGAAGTTGAAATTATCATCATTCCTATCAAAAAACAAAAATATCATTTTCCCACATTCAAAATTGATATAAAAGAAGAATATTTAGATCCAGAAAAGATTTATGAACAAGATTAAAGTGTTTTTTGATACGAACGTTTTAATCTATGCTCATGACGAATTATCAATTTATCATCAAAACTCTGCAAATTTATTAAATCTAGTATTTGAAAATAAAATTCAAGGAGTGATTGCAGAACAAAATATCATAGAAATATACAGAATTTTAACCAATCCTGCTGCGATGCGGAACAAACCATTAACCTCCCAAGAAGTTAACAAACTTATAACTGAAATTTATTTAAGCGGTACATTTCAAGTATTATATCCTAATCAATTAACTACAGAAAAAACCTTAGAATTAGCCGTTAATTATAACTGTGTATCAGCAAGAATTTTTGATATTCGTCTAGCAGGGTTAGTGATTACTTATCCAGTAGATTATTTCGCAACTTATAATACTAAGCACTTTTTAAATATTCCAGGTTTAACGCCTATGATACCTGAAGATATTTCGTCTATTTTATCATGCTAAATCGCTTGTTTGGGTCTTTGAACGATCGCACAAGCAACTGCCGTTTTAACCTTTGCAACATTAATTTAATCATCCACAGTTTGGAGCAAAAAACTATAGTTGTTAGCATATTTTCACAAACTAGCTCAACAAGTGTATGAAAATTAGAGCAATCATTCATCCAGCAGAAGAAGGCGGCTATTGGGCAGAAGTTCCTGCGCTTCCCGGTTGTATTACTGAAGGGGAGACGATGGAAGAGGTGATGGCTAATTTAAAGGATGCTATTGAAGGTTGGCTTGATGTTGCCAACAGTCGTCATGCAATTGAGTCAACAGATAGAGTTGTCGAAATTGCTATATCAAATCAATTTCTGGCAAGCAACTTTGTAAGATTGTAGAGCAAAACGGTTGGGTTTTACGACGAATTACTGGCAGTCATCATATTTATGAAAAGCCTGAACAAGAACAAATCCTGTCAATTCCTGTTCACCGCAATCAAGATTTGAAAGTTGGAACCTTGAAAGCCCTAATGAAAATAGCTCAGCTATCTGAGGATGATTTACTGTAATTGTGAATAATTTAGGTATTGTGGGCGATACCTACAGTTTTTGCTAGCTTTTGCAGCCTCACAACGCGGATAATTTGATAGTAGGACTAACAAACGATACACAGTTATGACTGAGCTACTGGAATTCGCAATATCCCAATTGAAAACCTTGCCTACCACTGAACAAGATGCCATCGCGGCAATGATTTTGGCAAAACTAGAAGATGAACGCCGTTGGGATGAAGCTTTTGCCCGTTCTCCAGACATGCTTGCCAAACTTGCAGCCGAGGCAATGGCTGAATACCGTGCAGTTAAAACCCAACAGTTGTAGCAACAACTAAAAAGTTACTTCTACTCAAACTCTATCACTTCTGCTGTTGTGAGCGATCGCACAAGCAACTGTCATTTTAACCGTAACAACATTAATTTAATCGTTGACTACTGACTGTCAACCGTCAACCGTCAACGGTCAACAGTTAACAGTCTTCTGTGGAATATTTTTTTCTTGGAAGTCCCTTAACTAAACTGTTCCCCTGCGTCTAAGTTAAACAGCATTTGTAGAGTTTGCATACAACGCCGTCTGGCTTCCACATCTTGCTGCGATCGCAGTTGCACCATCGGATCGTGTAAAATTTTATTAACAATTCCTCTTGTTAAAGCTTCGATCACCTCTTGATGTTTTTCTGCGAATTCCGAACCTAATCTTGACAAAGCTTTTTCTAATTCTTGTTCCCGAATGGTTTCGACTTTATTTCGCAGACAGCTAATAGTAGTTACAGTTTCTAAACTACGCCACCAAACATCGAAAGCTTCCACTTCTTCTTCTAAAAGTCGCTCTGCTTCCTGGGCAATCTTCCGACGGCTTTCGTAGTTTTGTGCCACTACAGCCTTCAAATCATCCACGTTATAAGCCTGCACATTTGTTAGTTCATTTACGTCAGCATCAACGTTGCGTGGTACAGAGATATCAAATAACATCAATGAACGCTGAGCTTCTAAAACCATTTCTAATTTGGCGCGGTCAAGTATCGGCTCTGTGGCTGAAGTGCTTGTAAATACTAAATCACTATCGGCAATTACTGTCATCATTTCCGATAGGATGTGAATTTTTATGGGTTGTTCGGGGAATTGTTTGGCTAATTCTTGGGCACGTTCGCGAGAGCGATTGACAATGCTGATTTCCACAGCACCTTTAGAAACCAGGTGTTGCACTAGCAACCGCGACATTTTCCCTGCACCCAGAATTGCAACTCGGCAAGCAGCTAAATTTGCTACTTTCATTTGTGCTAATTCCACAGCTGCCGAACTAATGGAAACAGCGCCAGTACCAATACTAGTTTCAGTGCGAACTCGCTTACCAGCTGTGAGAGCTTGTTTAAATAATCGATTCAAAATGGTTTTTATACCGTTATATTGCTGTCCCAATTTGTGAGTAGTCTTCACCTGAGCCAGAATTTGACCTTCTCCGAGTACCAGACTATCTAAACCACCTGCTACCCTCATGACATGCATAACCGCATCATCATGCAACAACATAAACAAATGTTGTCGTAGAGAAGTCACAGGTAATTTGCTGTGTTCTGCAAGAAATTGAGTTACTTCTCGGATACCTTGGTCTGTTTCGCTGGTAACAATGTAAATTTCCAGGCGGTTACAAGTGCTGAGAATTGCAACTTCGTCAATATGGGGGTAACTGGTAAGATGAGCGATCGCACTTTCAATTTGTGGTTCTGGAATGCTCAACTTTTCACGGACTTCTACAGGGGCTGTTTTATGGCTTAACCCCACCACTGCTATATTCATTTGCTAAATCGTAGTTACTAGTTTGTAGTCGGTAATAAATTGATTGGGAATAGGGAATGGGGAATTGCAGGTTGTTGCTTGGAATAATTACCAAGCAACAAACAAAAATCGATCGCTAACTACTAACTACTAACTACTCTCAGGTGAAGCATTTAAATGCTTCGCCCCTAGTATTACCATTCCCCATTCCCTATGAATTAGAACAGTTGGAGGCTCTTCGGTTCGCCAAACATGTGGATTGTATCAACAAACCGAGCTGTTTTTGATTGGTTAGAAATTACCAAGCTCTGAGTTCTGGCTCCACCGTTGAAAAAGCGTACACCTTCGATGAGGTTACCAGAGGTGATACCGCAAGCAGCAAACAAAACTGTTTCACCAGATGCGAGTTCGTGAGCATCATAGACTTTATCGGGGTCATTGATACCCATTGACTTTAAGCGTTCGAGGTTGGCTTCTTTGCTTTCTCCAATCAAACCTGTTTTTACTACTTCAGGATCGTAGATCAGTTGCCCTTGGAAATGTCCACCCAAAGCACGCATAGCAGCTGCTGAGATTACACCTTCAGGAGCCGCACCGATACCCATGAGGGCGTGGATATTAGTTCCGGCGAAACCACAAGATAAGGCTGCACCCACGTCACCATCAGAAATCAGTTGTACTCTTGCTCCAGCGCTACGAATTTCTTTGATTAAATCATTGTGGCGATCGCGTTTCATTACAACTACCACAAGTTCATCAATTGCTCGATCTAGACACTCAGCCAGAATCTTAAGATTTTCCGTTGCTGACTTGTTGATGTCCACCTTACCCTTGGCTGCGGGAGGTGCTGCTAATTTCTTCATGTAAAAGTCAGGAGCAGCAAATAATCCTCCCTTCTCTGAAATTGCCAACACAGCCATCGAACCAGGTTGTCCGTATGCTACCAAGTTCGTACCTTCACAGGGGTCAACGGCGATATCAATTTCAATTAGTTCATCAGGGTTACAGAGAGCTTCGGCATTTGGTTGGGTACAGATACCGACTTCTTCTCCGATGTAGAGCATAGGGGCGTCATCGCGTTCGCCTTCCCCAATAACAATGCGACCGCGCATGTAGATTTTATTCATCCGTTCCCGCATCGCTTCCACAGCTACTTGGTCAGCAGTGTTCTTTTCACCTTTGCCCATCCACTTAGCAGATGCGATCGCTGCTTGCTCTACTACCTCTATAATCTCTAACCCAAGTGTATTTTCCACAGAGTCTGCCCTCTCAACTGCTTGAATTTGCGTTACTTTATCTGGCTATTTCAGTCTTTAAGTCTACCAAAGGGCGGTTACCAAATTTCCATTACAAATGTTAATGATGTGTCAATTCCTAAGTTATTGACAAAAGTGTCAAAAGGAACTTTGTCTGGCGTGGGGTGTTGGATGTGGAGAAAATCCATATTTCACCACCCTACACCCTCTTGTTGATAAAAGTGAGTAGGGAATCGGGAGTGGGGAAACCTTTGTCACCCACTTTCAAAGCTGGGTTTCAAGCTCACAAAGCGATACAAGGGTGGAGAATCGCGAGTCGTGACCCTACTCCCTATCTCAAAGGGCTAATATATTCCCTCCCTACCCCAAGAAGTGGTCAAGAATTTTAAACATCCTTTCCTTTATTTTATCGTTGTGCTTGTGAGTATTAATACTTCAACACTGTGAGGTAAATGTTAATCTGTGTTTATATCTGGTTTGAAATAATTTAGAAATATCGCGGTTTAATTTGGGAACGGGGACTTGTCAGGAAAAAATATTTCATTGCAGCTGTTGAGTATTGACTGTGAATCGTTAATACTCAACGCTCAACAGTCAACCACCATATACTGTTGTTTATTTTTTGGACTTCCCTAGTTTGTATTAACCCAAAAAAGCATTTAGAGGTGAATCGTGTTTATCGACTACATCACACTCATGTTAATTAACATGGTAGCTGGTTTATTTATACTAGCTGACTATGTATATCGTGGGATAGATAGCTCACATCAAAAACAGTGGATTCCCGGATTTGGTATTGTTGGTGCCATCGCTTTAACAACTGGTTTACACATGAATTTCACCTGGCCAGTTCCTGGTAGCTTTAACATTGCCTTCGGTGAAACAAGTGTTTTATTTGGGATTTTGTTTGTGGCAGCTGCAATTGCCCTGTCTGTGGGTTGGGACTTATTGACAATCGCAATTTACGGTTTTTTTGCTGGTTTAGTGGCGATCGTCATTGGTATCCGAATTATCAACTTGAATATGACAAAACAACCGTTACTCTCAGGAATCGGTTTTATCTTAACAGGATTTGGTGGTATATTTGCCGCGCCTACTCTCTATTGGAAAACTAATCGAACTTGGCGATTAATTGGTGTTTTTGTACTAATAATAGCCGCTTTAATTTGGGCATTTACAGGATATTTGGCTTACTGGAATCATTTAGAAAGTTTCCAAAAGTGGGTTCCAGCACCAATGCGGTAAAGGAATTTTCAAAAATCAATTATCTTGTTTAAGAGTTGACTGTTAACTCTCAACAGTCAACAGTCTTCCATAAAATATTTTTTTACTTGCAAGCCCCTAAGTAATGCCAGCAATGATCTAGGGTAGAGATATAGTTAAAAACTTGCTTTAAAAATATGCTGGAATTTCTCAATCCCCTTTTAAATCGTCATCCAGAGCGAGTTAAAGCCAACGTCGAAATTTACACATGGCAAACTTGTCCTTACTGCATTCGTGCCAAAATGCTGTTGTGGTGGAAAGGCGTAAAGTTTACCGAATATAAAATCGACGGTGATGAAGCAGCCAGAGCGAAAATGGCAGAACGCGCTAACGGACGCCGCACAGTACCACAAATTTTTATCAATAACCAACACATTGGTGGTTGTGACGACCTTTATCAGCTAGATACACAAAATCAGCTCGATGGTTTGTTGGCTCAATAGTAATTGGGCATTGGGCATTGTGCATTGGGCATTGGAGAGATGAGGGAGCAGGGGAAGCTCTTAAGGTAGGGAAAGAATAACTCCTAACTCCCAACTCCCAACTCCCAATACCCCATGCCCTAATTTCTTAAATTGTAAAAATTTGATTAAGTTTCGATCCTACTTAAGAGGATGCTAAATAAATATGGTGATTATCTTATACATCAACAATGGATGCATCGTGCCTTAGAATTAGCACAAGCAGCAGGTGAGGCAGGTGAAGTCCCCGTAGGTGCTGTTATCATCAATTCAAAAGGTAATTTACTTGCGGAGGGAGAGAACAGAAAAGAACGCGACAAAGACCCTACGGCTCATGCGGAAATAATTGCTCTTAAGAGAGCAACCGCAACTTTACAAAATTGGCATCTAAATGAATGTACCCTGTACGTAACTTTGGAACCTTGCCCAATGTGTGCAGGTGCAATTGTCCAGGCACGTATCGGATTACTTGTATATGGAGTGGACGATACAAAAACTGGCGCAATTCGTACAGTTATTAACATCCCTGACAGTAGTGCTTCTAATCACCACTTGCAGGTCATCGGAGGCATTCTAGAATCAGCTTGTCGTCAACAATTACAGACTTGGTTTGTGACTAAGCGACCTAAGAGAAAATAACAGACAGAGGTAAAACTGTCCATCTAGCAGGACACAAGTCGTGCAAGAGAATCTACGGTGTAACTAATCAGGCTTTTCGTTAAATTTTATCCGTCAATCAGCTGTCTCCATCATGATGGAATTTTACTCTTTATTCGATACTTGCCAGCACAGACCAGCAAATACTCAAGCAGATGATACCACCTCAAGGGTTTCTCCTTGGTTAAGTCCTCTGGCATATCTATTGGGTCGTTACTGCCTACTACCATTATTCTTTGGGCGAATTAGGATAACCGGACAAAAAAATATCCCTAAAACTGGGCCAGTTATCTTCGCTCCCACCCATAGAGCACGTTGGGATGCGTTGCTAGTACCCTATGCTGTTTCTGATTGTATGATAGCCAAAGACCTGCGATTTATGGTCACTATTGATGAATGTCAGGGGTTACAAGGCTGGTTTGTGCGACGCTTGGGGGGTTTTCCAGTAAATACTAGACAACCATCAATTCGCAGCCTGCGTCATGGAGTTGAACTGCTAAAACAGCGAAAAGCTGTGGTGATTTTTCCAGAAGGTAACATTTACCGTCAAGCTCAAGCTCCTTTGAAGCCGGGAATTGCACGTCTGGCTTTGAGTGCTGAATCCAGTGATTCTGGACTGGGAGTAAAGATTATACCTGTCAGCATTAATTACAGTCAACCATACCCTAATTGGGGTACAGATGTGACAATTCACATTGGCTGTCCAATGAAAGTCAAGGATTACATACGTGATTCGATAAAACAAGATGCAAAAAATCTCACAAGCGATTTAGCAAAGGCACTCCAACAGTTAAGTCATCAAGAAAGAGAAATTACCAACCACACATTTGCAGAAATTACTAATTCTTGATTCTGTAAAGCGTTTTCAGACAGTTAATCGCCAAAAAAATCCTACAAAAGAAGCAGTTGACCTTTGAAGATTTGATGGAAATGACTAACTGCTAGATTTAGCGTGTATCAACCACAAAAAAATTAGAAGTATTTTGGAAGCTTTTGAGGACGTATATCTATAAGATTAGCCTTTAATGGTGGAAGATTCAGCCAAATTGGCAGTTTTTGAGCAAATAGCTAATTATTAACTACAAAATACAGAATCGGTCAAGGGTGAAGATTATACAGAGGTAGTGGGAACTATATTCAAGCAATTTTTAGTCTAAATCTGAGAAACTTAGTTATGTGGCTTTGGTTTGCCTAAGACCAAAACAGAGTTAAGATACCGAAAGTATCCATAGCTTTTTTCTATAGTTGTTGCACTAATTGACCCCATGAACACTGCTGCCGCTGTTACCTTGATGCACCGTGCTTTTTTATCAGTCTTAGCAGTCCTTAGTTTGCTATCACCTGTGAATGCTCAGGTATCACAGTTACCAGGTACTACTGGCCAACCACAACCCATCGATCCCAACGCTCCTAATAACCTCCGTCCGGTAACTCAAAATAACAGCCTTTTGAGCATTGAAGGGGGCGATCGCTTAATGAAAGATGCGGAACAAGCCGTTTCTGCTCAAAACTACACCTTAGCTGCAAAGAAACTCCAAGAAGCACGTCAGGTTTATAATCAACTATCTAATTTTTATCAAGATTTAAACTCTAGTTTTTCAGGAATTGACAACAGAGTTTCCGATTCTCAACGTCAAAAAGCTTTATTAACAGCCCAAAAACGAGATGAAGCAACATTTCAACTAGCATTGGTACATCGGGCACAAAATCAGCCAGAATTAGCAGTGCCATTGTTGGTTCAAATAATTAAGAGTCAAAACCCGACACGGGATTTAGGTAAGAAAGCCTATAAGCAATTGTTTGAATTGGGTTTTGTTGATTCTCCCTACCCCAGAGAAAGCAGTTCATCTTCCTCATCTCAAAAATAAAAATGGGGCATAGGGCATGGGGCATTGGGCATAGGAAGAAGACAAGGGGACAAGAGGACAAAGGAAAAAAATTGCTACCTTGTCTCCCCCCTCTACCTTGTCTCCCACCCAAACCTCATCAGAATGTCCCCACTCGGCTAGTCTAAAATTAGACTTGTCTGATATTTTCTTGCAATTTATACAGTCAACTGTCAACGCCAATTATTTGTAAACTGAATTTTAGGTAAAAATTAGAAAAAATAAATTTTATTTTGTAAGCTATTTCTTGATTTCAATTATTAAATTTATTTTGCCCATATTTGACTCTAAGTTTTAATAAGAATTGTTGGGTTGAGCGCTAGCAAAACCCAACTGAGAATTCTTGCTCATTTTCTCAGAACCTCTATCTCTTATTACCAGGAGGTGAATTGCGCTGCGTCAGATTATCAACTTGGAGTTGTTGTCGTCCGTTGGTGATTATTCGCAGCATTTCTTTGAGATCCTGCTCGATGTTTTCTAGGACACCATCAGCATATGCATCAGCGCCGTCTTCAATTTCTTGAGCGTGAGCGATCGCTGTTTGTCGCATTTGCTCTAACTCTTGCTGACAAGCATAGCGTTTTCGCTCAATTTCAGTAAGAGTTTCCTGCATGATTGCCTCACACTCTTGTTGTGTTTGCCGCCGTATTTGTTCAGCTTCTTGTTTTGCTTGTTGAATAATATCGCTTTCAGCTAAAATTTGGGCTTTTTTTGCTTGGGCGGCTTCAACTATTTGCTGACCATATTCTTCTGCTTCCAGGAGAATTTCCTCCTTTTGTTCCAGAATTACTGCTGCTTCTTGAAAAAGCGCTGGCAAAGCAAGCCTGATGTAGTCAAGCTGGTCTAGCAGCTTTTCTTCATCAATGAGTGTGCGTCCTGTCAAGGGAATCCGGAGACTAGAGAGAACCATTTCCTCTAGGCGGTTGAGTTCCTCCTGAATATCTATGGTTCCCTCTGTGCCGGCGTACTCTTGAGGGGGGGGGTTACTTCCGTTGAGATTGGGTTCAACATTGGAGACTTGTGATTGTAGCATTGGTATATATCTAGGGCAATGTGTGGGGGAACGAGATGATCGATAGAGCCACCAAACCTTGCAATCTCTTTTACCACACTACTACTTAAAAAACTATACTCATTTGAGGTTGCCAGAAAAACTGTTTCAATTTGGGTAGAAAGAGTCTTATTTGTGTGAGCCATTTGCAGTTCCACTTCAAAATCTGACACAGCCCGTAAGCCTCGCAGCAAAACTTGTGCGTGTCGCATTTGGGCATAATTGACGGTCAGACCGTCAAAGCTGTCTACTTCTACATTCGGTAGATGCTGACAAGAAAGACGGATCTGATCTAGCCGTTGCTGAACACTAAAAAGTGGCACTTTATTGGGGTTCCGCAGTACAGCGACAATTACGCGCTCAAACAGCCGACTACCCCGCTGAATGAGGTCAAGGTGTCCCAAGGTAATGGGGTCAAAGCTGCCAGGATAAATCGCAATCACAATGATATATCAATCTTAAATTTAGGTGATTATATTGAAACTGTATTGCGTAACTTACTCAAATGTATCATCTTGAACTCTCCGCAAGAATGTTAAGGTAACTCCAAAAAATAAACAATAACTTAAAATTGTTGACTGGTGAGTGTTGAGTGTTAACTGTAAACCGTGAACTGTCAACGGTCAACAGAACAATACCAATGGAATATTTTTTACTTGGAAGTTCCAAAAGCCATTGTTATGGTGGCACAATTTATGCTCAACTAGCCGATAGGAATTAGACTCCTAAATATGGATGCTCGATTTCTCCCTGTGTCTTCACAATAATGTTGTAGAGGATTAAAGTTTAGTCTGGTATTCCAAACTTCAGAAACTCCGTACTTATTAACAAAGTGCGCGGTTAGTTAACGAACTCTTCTAGGTAATTTTGCATGGCACTGGATTTTTCGATCTTGCCCTTGGCGTTTCAATTTACTTCCCCAGGGCCGATTCTGCTGAGAATAGGGCCATTGACTATTCGCTGGTATGGCTTGTTGATTGCCACAGCAGTGTTAATTGGCGTCATGCTTTCCCAATATTTGGCAAAGCGCCGTCATGTTAATCCGGAGTTGTTAAGCGATTTGTTTTTTTGGCTGTTAATTGGTGCAATTCCGGGCGCACGGCTATATTACGTTTTCTTTGAATGGCCAAAATATGCTTCAACTCCAGAAAAAATCTTTGCTATCTGGGAAGGAGGAATTGCGATTCATGGCGCAATTCTCGGTGGGGTTTTGGCAGCTTTAATTTTTGCCAAACTTAAGCAAGTTTCTTTCTGGCAATTGGCGGATTTAGTAGCGCCTTCGCTGATTTTAGGTCAAGCCATTGGACGTTGGGGCAATTTTTTCAACTCCGAGGCTTTCGGCGATCCTACTGATTTACCCTGGAAGCTATACATTCCACCAGAACGTCGTCCCCTGGAATATGTTAATTTTGATTACTTTCATCCCACCTTCCTCTACGAATCTTTGTGGGATTTGATGGTGTTTGGGCTGCTAATAACGTTGTTTTTCCGCTCTTTATCCGGCAAACCACGTTTGAAAGTAGGCACGTTATTTCTACTTTACTGGCCAGCCTACAGCTTAGGACGCCTGTGGATTGAAGGATTTCGCACTGATAGCTTGATGCTTGGGCCTTTGCGAATGGCACAAGTGGTGAGTTCCTTGGGAATTCTACTAGGATTATTGGGGTTAGCTTGGCTTTACTTACTCAAACGCCCTTTGCCTGATGTAGTTCCTAGTCCCAAGGGTAATGGAGAGATGAGGGGATGATGGGGATGAGGGAGACAAGGAAGACAAGGGAGATGGGGCAGGGGAGAATAATAACTCTCCAGTCACCAGTCACCAGTCACCATTCCCAATGCCTTATAACCAAAAATAAAAAATGCCCCAGAGTTTTCTCTAGGGCTTAACCAGGGTGCATCTACCATTACTCTCTACTGGGGAAAGAGAGTAAATCCGGAAAGATACTGAGAAAATAACAAAAAAATTTTTTGAGGGTTTGCTGTGTGTGCTTCTCAGAGTAAATATACAGAAAATTTGAGTGATAAAAAAACACTATATGCTGTGGAACCTTCTGTGTACATTGTGGGAGCAGGCCCCGGAGATCCCGATTTATTAACAGTAAAGGCGCAGAAATTATTGGCTGTAGCTGATGTAATTTTATTTGCTGATTCTTTAGTTCCAGAACAAATTTTAGGAATTTGCCGCCAAGATGCCGAGATTGTGAGAACTGCAAATCAAACTTTAGAAGAGATTGTGGCGATTATGGTAGAAAAGGTGCGATCGCAACACAAATCTCTAGTCCGTCTCCATTCCGGCGATCCCTGTCTCTACAGCGCCATTCACGAACAAATGCAACTCCTAGCACAGGCAAATATCCCTTTTGAAGTTGTACCTGGTATCAGCGCTTTTCAAGCTGCTGCTGCCAAACTCAAAACAGAACTGACTGTACCTGGTTTAGTCCAAACCATCATTTTGACACGCATCAGCGGACGTACAGAAGTCCCAGCCACCGAAGAATTAGCTTCTTTAGCAGCACATCAAGCTAGCCTCTGCCTATATCTGAGTGCGCGTCATGTGGAAAATGCCCAAGCCAAACTATTAGAACATTATCCAGCCGAAACCCCTGTGGCAATCTGCTTTCGCGTCGGATGGCCGGATGAAAAAATTAGGGTTGTGCCTCTCAATCAAATGGCGGACTGTACTGATAAAGAAAAATTAATTCGCACCACACTTTATATAATCAGTCCAGCACTTTCGCCAACCACAGGGCGATCGCGTTTATATCATCCCGAACATAGTCATCTGTTTCGTTCGTCTCATTGAAGATTGGGCATGGGGCATGGGGCAGGAGGGAGCAGGGGAGATGAGTTTTTCCCCTCTGCACCTGGAGCCTCTGCACCTGGAGCTTCTTCTAATGCCCAATTCCTGTACAATTCGATAAAGTTTACATTGTAATAAAATTCAAAATTTCAATTGCTTACTATGCCATTAATTAAAGTCCAAACTTCTGCATCTGCTCCTCAAAAAGCTGAAATTGAATCAATGCTTTTGAGTTTGTCAGCTAAGTTAGCAAAACATTTAGGAAAACCCGAATCCTATGTGATGACGGCTTTTGAAGCAGAAATTCCTATGACTTTTGCGGGTAATACAAACCCTGTTTGTTACATTGAAATTAAAAGCATTGGCACGATGAAGCCAGACCAAACAAAAGCCATGAGTGAAGATTTTTGTCAGCAAATTAATCAAACTTTGGGTGTGGCTAAAAATCGAATTTATATAGAATTTGCAGATGCCAAAGGTGCAATGTGGGGCTGGAACGGTAGCACTTTTGGTTAATAGACTTCTTGC
>NZ_JACKZU010000164.1:0-17361 GCF_014222165.1 Nostoc sp. 2RC | reverse complement strand
CCAAGTGAACTTGGTGGGGGAAAGGTTTTAATTGGTGGGGAAAAGGGTAAGGGGGAAGGGGAAAAGGGTTTAAATCCCTTACCCTTTTGCCTTTCCCCTTTCCCCAGCCCTCACCCAGCATTGTTGACTTGCCAGACCACTAGCCCCAAGGTGTCTTTAGTGATGACAGTTTACAACACCGAGGCTTATTTGGCACAGGCTTTAGATTCGGTGTTGGCGCAAAGCTTCAGGGATTGGGAATTAATTGTATGGGATGACGGCTCCACTGATAATTCAATTGCCATTGCTCAAGATTATGCCCAGCGAGATGTGCGGATTCGCTTGTATGCAGGCAATCGCTTGGGGCGGGGAGAAGCTTTGATTCAAGCCCATAGGCTGACACGAGGAGATTACATTGGCTGGCTTGATGCGGATGACTACTTGGCAGCAACGGCACTACAAGAAACGGTGGAATTTCTCGACAGCCACCTGGATTATGGCATGGTTTACACCAACCATTTAAATATAGATACCCAAGGTGAGGCACAGGGACTCGGCCACCGTTGCCAGATTCCCTACAGCCCAATGGGTTTGTTGCTAGATTTTATGACCTTCCACTTTCGTTTGTTGCGGCAATCGGTGTTTGCTGCCGTTGGGGGGATTAATCCAGAATTTGCACCTGCGGAAGATTATGATTTGTGCCTGCGGGTTTCAGAAATTACTCAAATTTATCATTTAGAGCGATCGCTTTACTTTTATCGCCTCAATCCCCAAGGTCTTTGCCAGCAACAATCCTTGATTCAACAACAACATTGTGAGGGTGCCATTAACCAAGCACTGCAACGCCGGGGATTGGCTGAGTCTTTGCGGCTAATTTTCCATGAAGCAACGGGAAAGTTTCATTTACAGCCACAAAACCAATCACAAGCAAGTTTGATTGCCGATGTCGCCCATTCACACTTTCAAAAAGGAAAGCAATTAGTAGAACAGGGGGATTTTTTAGCAGCCATTGGATGTTTCCAAGAAGCCCTGCGCTGGCGATCGGGTTATATTGCTGCTTACAACCAGTTGGGTAATGCTTTGCAGAGGTTAGGCAGGCTAGAGGAGGCTGTCGCCACGTACCAACAAATCATCGTCCTCAATCCCAAGGTTACCCAAGCACATTGTAACTTGGGAACAATCTGGCAGATTCAGGGAAAAACAGAGGAAGCGATCGCAGCTTATCAACAAGCGATTCAACTTGAACCGGATTTTGCTGTCGCACACCTCAACTTAGGCAGATTACACGCCAATCAGCAATCCTGGCTAAGGGCGGCAGAGTGCTTACAAGAGGCAATACGACTGCAACCAACCGCCACCTCTTACTATGAACTGGGGAATGTATTCCGGCAACTGGGGGAAACCCAAAAAGCCATGAACTGTTGGCATCATACCCTCAAACACCAGCCCGATTTTGCAGAAGCTTGGCACAATATCGGCTGTTTGTGGATGATGCAGGGCGACATCACCAAAGCCCAGAACTATTTTGAGCGAGTTATTGCCCTCAAACCAGATTTTACCCTGGCACATGGCAACTTAGGTTATGTCTTGCAAGCCCAGGGACAATGGAAAGCTGCTATCAATAGCTACAACCGCGCCTTAGAACTTAACCCAGCAGCCACCGAGATTTTTTATCAGCGCGAACATCTGCGGTTGAGTTTGTGCGACTGGCACCACTACGAGGAACGGCTGGAAATTTTGCAACAGCGCATCCAGCAACATTTGGCAAATAGCAACACCCACTCATTACCGCCCCTGAACATTCATAGTTTCCCCCTACCCTTGGAATTCCATACCGCCATTGCCCGCCACTGGTCACAGCATATCATCCGTAACATCCAGCCTTACAAACACCTCTGCGCCTTTACCCCACCCCCAGCACCTCATCCCAAACTGCGCTTAGGCTATCTCTCGGCAGACTTCCGCCAACACGCCGTAGGCACGTTAATTCACCAGTTATTTCAATATCATGACCGTTCTGCCTTTGAAATCTATGGCTATAGTCTGGTGGACGATCGTGATGAATTTACGGAAAATATTCGGGCTGGGTGTGATGTTTTTGTCAATCTCTCCTCCATGTCATCAGCAGTTGCCGCCCAACGCATCCACAGCGATGGCATTCACATTTTGATTGACTTAGCAGGTTATACCACCTTTAGCCGTGCAGAAATTCTCGCCCTCCAGCCAGCCCCAATTCAGGTGCAATATCTGGGCTATCCCGGCACAATGGCGGCAGAATTTATCCAATACATTTTGGCAGATTCTTGGTTAATTCCCCCAGAATTAGCTGCCCATTACAGTGAAAAGATAATTGAACTGCCCCACGCCTTTGTTGCTTCTCCCCTAGCCATTGCCCACCAACCCCTGAGTCGGGATGACTTTGGCTTACCAAAAGATGCCTTTGTTTTTTGCTGCTTTAATCGCAGCGACAAATTTGACCCGGAAGTCTTTGCTTGCTGGATGCGGATTTTGCAGCAAGTACCAAATTCAGTGTTGTGGCTCATTCAAACCACCCCAGAGGTCAAAAGAGGCAGGGGAGCAGGGAGCAGGGAGCAGGGGGGAGAATTCTCTCCTTTTCTCCCTGCCCCCTGCCCCAATTCCTCTTCTTCAGTGAGGGATAGCCTGCACCACATTGCCGAAAAACAGGGCATCGCCCCAGGGCGTTTGGTGTTCGCTCCTTATATGCCCCTAGCAAAATATCTAGCGGCCTATCCCTTGGCAGATTTATTCCTGGACACCTTTGTTTACAACGCTGGAGCCACCGCCATTCATGCACTCTCAGCAGGACTTCCCATCATCACCCGCCCTGGTAAAGCCTTTGCTGCCCGTATGGGAGCCAGCATTTGTGCGGCGGCGGGTTTAGATTTGCTCATTTGCGACACCGTTGTTGCTTACGAACAAAAGGCGGTGCATTTAGCCACTGACCGCAAGGAATTGACAGCAATTCGCCACCAATTGCAAGCACACCGCCACCACTTGCCCCTGTTTCAACCCCAACAGTGGGTTAGTCAGCTAGAAGCTGCCTTGCGGCAAATTTGGAAACTCCAACCGCATCTCGTTGAACATGCGTAGTCCTAAAATCCTTCACTTAAACTTCAAGGAGAAAAAACATGGCTGACCCTATCTTTTCTAGCGTTGGTGACAACCCCTTTGGATTGACAGACGTGGGATTTGGTGCTAGACCTACCTTTGTTGATATTGACAGGGATGGCGACCTCGATGCCTTCGTAGGCAATAGTGACGGTAATACCCTGTTCTACCGCAACACTGGTAGTGCCACCGCCCCCAGCTTTGCCACCGCCAGCGCCAACCCCTTCGGGCTGAGCGATGTCGGAGGTTCTGCCGCGCCCACCTTTGTCGATATCGATAGAGATGGCGACCTCGATGCCTTTGTGGTGAATAGTGTCGGTAATACCCTGTTCTACCGCAACACTGGGAGTGCCGCTGCCCCCAGCTTTGCTGCTGCTGCCACCAACCCCTTCGGGCTGACCGATGTGGGGTCAAATGCCTCGTCTAGCTTTGGCGATATCGACGGGGATGGCGACCTCGATGTTTTTTTCGGGAATAGTGCCGGGGATATCATATTCTTCCGCAACACTGGTAGTGCCACCGCCCCCAGCTTTGCTGCTGCTACCACCAACCCCTTCGGACTGACCAAGGTGGGAAATATTGCCACACCCAGCTTAGTCGATATCGATGGCGATGGCGACCTTGATGCCTTTGTCGGAGACCGGAGCGGCAATACCCTCTTTTTCCGCAACACCGGGTCTGCCTCCAATCCCCAGTTTGCCACCCTCAGCACCAACCCCTTTGGGCTGAGCGATGTCGGCTCTTTTTCTGCGCCCACCTTTGCCGATATCGATGGCGATGGCGACCTCGATGCCTTAGTTGGAAACACTTACGGCAATACCGTGTTATTCTACAACAACCCGAATCGCCCACCCACCGCCAACAACGATGCCCCCAGCACCAATGAAAACACCGTCTTCAACGGCAATGTCCTCAGCAATGACAGCGACCCAGATAGTAATCCTTTGACGGTAACTGCGGTTAACGGCAGTGCTGCTAATGTCGGTACTCAAATTAACCTCGGCAATGGTAAACTTACGGTGAATGCCAACGGTACTTTTACCTTTGACCCCACCAATGGAACTGCTGCCCTTACAGATGGCTACGATTACTTACCTCAAGGAACCAATGCTACCACATCCTTTAACTACACCATCAGCGATGGCAGAGGCGGCACAGCTAGTGCCACTGCCACCATCACCATTACTGGGGTAAATGACACCGCCACCATCACAGGTATAGCCACAAGAACAGTCACCGAAGATACAAACACCCCCAATTTAACAGCCACGGGTACATTAGCGGTGGCTGATGTGGATACTGGGGAAAACAGATTTAAGACTACAGTTACAGGCACAGGTAACCTGGGTAGTCTCACCATCACCGATACTGGCACTTGGAATTACAGCGTTGCTAATAGTGCAGTGCAATCTCTGGGTGCAGGTGTCACTAAAACTGAAACCTTCACTGTGCAATCTTTGGATGGCACTGCTAGTCAAAACATTCTCGTCACCATTACTGGGGTGAATGATGCGGCTACCATTACAGGTACAGCCACAGGGGCAGTTACCGAAGATACAAGCACCCCCAATTTAACTGCCACGGGTACATTAGCGGTGGCTGATGTGGATACTGGGGAAAACAGATTTAAGACTACAGTTACAGGCACAGGTAACCTTGGTAGTCTGACCATCAATGATACTGGCACTTGGAATTACAGCGTTGCTAATAGTGCAGTGCAATCTCTGGGTGCAGGGGTCACCAAAACTGAAACCTTCACCGTACAATCTTTGGATGGCACTGCTAGTCAAAACATTGTCGTCACCATTACTGGGGTGAATGATGCGGCTACCATTACAGGTACAGCCACAGCAGCAGTCACCGAAGATACAAACACCCCCAATTTAACAGCCACGGGTACATTAACGGTGGCTGATGTGGATACTGGGGAAAACAGATTTAAGACTACAGTTACAGGCACAGGTAACCTTGGTAGTCTGACCATCACCGATACTGGCACTTGGAATTACAGCGTTGCTAATAGTGCAGTGCAATTTTTAGGTGCAGGGGTCACTAAAACTGAAACCTTCACAGTGCAATCTGCTGACGGTACAGCAAGCCAGGATATCATCGTCACCATTACCGGGGTGAATGACACCGCCACCATCACGGGTACAACCACAGGGGCAGTCACAGAAGATACAAGCACACCCAATTTAACCGCCACGGGTACATTAACGGTTGCTGATGCCGATACTGGCGACAATACATTTAATACCGATGTCACCTCCGCTAGCGGTAACCTTGGTAGTCTGACCATCAGCGATACTGGCACTTGGAATTACAGCGTTGCTAATAGCGCCGTACAATTTTTAGGTGCAGGTGCAACTAAAACTGAAACCTTCACGGTGCAATCTGCTGATGGTACAGCAAGCCTTGATATCCCCATCACTATTACGGGGGTGAATGACCCCGCCAGCATCACGGGTACTGCCACAGGGGCAGTTACCGAAGATACAAGCACCCCCAATTTAACCGCCACGGGTACATTAACGGTGGCTGATGTGGATGGCGACAACACATTTAAGACTACAGTTACAGGCACAGGCAACTTGGGTAGTCTTGCCATCACCGATACTGGCACTTGGAATTACAGCGTTGCTAATAGTGCAGTGCAATTTTTAGGTGCAGGTGCAACTAAAACTGAAACCTTCACTGTGCAATCTGCTGACGGTACAGCCAGCCAGGATATCACCGTCACCATTACCGGGGTAAATGATACTCCAGTAGCAGGTAGCGACTCTTTTACAGCTAACCAAGGTACACCACTGACAATTTCTGTTGCCAGTCTACTTGCCAACGACAGCGATATAGACCAGGGTGATGTGTTGTCTATTACTGGGGTAAGTAATGCTGTGGGTGGTACTGTGACTTTCAACAATAACGGTACTATCACCTTTAATCCCACCAGTACAGGCAATGGCAGCTTTAACTATACCCTGAGTGATGGCAATGGTGGCATTAGCCAAGGCAATGTTAGCGTGTTAATTAATACTGGTCAAACTGGTGGGAATGGTAGAAATCTGCTCATCGGTAATAACGGCCCTGATTATCTCGATGGTGGTAATGGCAATGATACTCTGTTTGGCATTCTGGGCAACGATACCCTCATCGGTGGCAATGATGATGATATTCTGTTCGGCGGTTTTGGCAACGATAGCCTCATCGGTGGCAATGGTGATGATATCCTATTTGGCGGTTTTGATAACGATATCCTCATCGGTGGCAATGGTAATGATGTGTTAGTAGGCGATGCTGGTGCTGATACCTTGACTGGAGGGAATGGTAATGATACTTTCTGCTTTGGTTTTGCTGATTCTCTGCTAAGTAACTTTGACCGCATCACCGATTTGAAAATTGGCACGGATGTGATTGCTGGCGTCTATGGCGTTAAGGCTGCCGATGTCAAGAAATTGGGGACAGTTAGTAGCTTGGATGCCGCAGGTGTGGGGGCACTGTTAACTAAGACTAATTTTGCAGCTAAGGGTGCTGCCACCTTTAGCTTTGGTAGCCGTACCTTTTTAGCCCTCAACGATGCCACCTCTGGTTTCTCTGCCAGCAGCGACTCAATTATCGAGATTACTGGTTATAACGGCAATCTTAATAATTTGGCGATCGCTTCTTAATCAGGGACTTTGATGTCAAAAAATATTCCATAGAAGACAATACGGTTCAGTTAAGGCTAAAACTCTTGGTCAAATTCAATTTTTTTAACGTAGACGCGTAGCGGCTTGCCGCAGGCTACCGCCAAGGACGCATTCGCGCAGCGTCTCGTCAGAGAAGGACGCAAAGAGAAGAAAGAAAGGCTTAACTGAACTGTATTGCGCTATCAACCACTCGTACAAAATTCATACTGAATTCTGACTCAGGATTTGCTGAATTCTTCTTTATAAAACCAACCAATTTCAACTATGATACCAACCAATTTAGACAATAAAACTGTATTTGAGCAGTTGTGGAATATTACAAAAGAACTCCGCCAAAAATTAGAATCTCGTTTTCAATTAAATCCAGATCCTTCCGTAGCCGATTTACAGCAATACAGCAGTCTTGACGGTAATATCAAAGGTTCCCTGAGTGCATTTTCGGGAACAGAAATTGATTGGCTAGTGCATTCATGGTTAGGAAACCCCGAAAAATCCAACTTTAGCACCATGCGCCTCACCATTTGGTTAGCGCCGCATATCGATGTTCCCCATTTGGCCTTTGAATTTGGCACTCTTCCCAATGCAGATATTTTATTTTATATAGATTACATTCCTCGGACTGAGCTTTTAACCGATTTGGCATATCTCGATCGCTATTATGAACCAGTGAACCAAACATTTTTAAAATTACAAGACGATGCACGCCTCAAGCCATTTATTAGCAAAAGCGTCTACGTCCGCCTTTTTCAATCCCCCGTTAGTCTTTGTTACACCGGCGCACCTACCTCTGATACCCTCGAAATCATTAGCACAATTGCACACGAAACACTAGAACGCTGGCTAAGTTGGATAGACACAGCCGCACCCATAACCGAAGATTTACGCAACACCTTAGCAAATCGCGATTTATTGCTACGCCGAACCGCCGCCGAACGCGACCCAGGAAACAAATTTGCCGCCCAACTTTTTGGCACTCAATTAACAGATAAACTAGTACGATCGCTCTGGGGTGGCGATCGTAAAATTAGTCATTAGTCCAACAATTTTGGATTTTAGATTTTAGATGTTTTCTTTAATCCAAAATCCCAAATCCAAAATTTAAAATTCTTTGCCCTATGCCCAATAATTCAGAATCCTACCGCGCCTTAGCACTGCAAGTTACTTGTCATGCAGTCAACCAAGCAAGCGATGGCCACGAAGCGCGATCGCTCATGCTAAACTCTATCAATCGCCTAGCGCCACAAATTGCTGCTAGTATTGCTTTTGTTGGCTTTGATTGTCGTTTAATTGTACTGCCAGAATATTTTCTGACTGGTTTTCCCATGGGAGATACCCTCGCAGGATGGGCACAAAAAGCTTGTATAGAAATGGCTGGTGCTGAATATGAAGCACTGGGGAAAATTGCCCAAAACCATAAAATCTTTTTGGCTGGTAACGCCTACGAAGTTGACCCCAACTTTCCCGGATTATACTTTCAAACCTGCTTTATACTCGATCCCTCTGGCTCAATTATCCTACGCTATCGGCGCTTAAATTCCTTATTTGCCCCTACCCCCCATGACGTTTGGGATAAATATCTTGATTGTTACGGTTTAGAAGGAGTGTTTCCTGTTGCTAAAACTGAGATTGGTAATTTAGGAGCCTTAGCATCAGAAGAAATTTTGTATCCAGAAGTCGCCCGCTGTCTAGCCATGCGAGGAGCAGAGATTTTTGTGCATTCCACTTCCGAAGTATATAACAAAAACCTCACACCCAAAGACGCTGCAAAAATTTCTCGTGCCGTAGAAAATTTAGCTTATGTAGTATCAGCCAACACCGCAGGCATCGCTAATATTGCTATCCCCATTGCCTCCGCCGATGGCGGTTCCAAAATCATCGATTATCGCGGAATCATCATAGCCGAAACAGCTGCGGGTGAAAGCATGGCAGCATTCGCCGAAATAGATTTAGCCGCATTACGCCGCGATCGCCGCCGACCAGGGTTAAATAATTTACTTTCACGCCAACGATTTGAACTCTACGCCGAAAGTTATCGTCAGTCACACTTTTACCCCCCTAATACTATGCTGGATCAAGAAGTAGACCGCAAACACTTCCTGCAAACACAGCAAGCCACCATCGAACGGTTAGCGAAACTGGGGATAATTTGAATTGGGGATTGGGGATTGGGCATTGGGCATTGGGCATTGGGCATTGGGCATTGGGCATTGGGCATTGGGCATTGGGCATTGGGCATTGGGCATTGGAATCAAAACAAAATAACTCCTAACTCCTAACTCCTAACTCCTAACTCCCAACTCCCAACTCTCAACTCCTAACTCCTAACTCCTAACTCCTAACTCCTAACTCCTAACTCCCAACTAATGACAAAACCAATAGAAGTCCGCAACCCCCGAACTGGCAAATATGATTACGTAATTATTCCGCCGCCTCCCAGGTTACTGGTGCAGCAATGTAAGCGTATGCGTCGGGCGCAGGTTCATTGGCAACAATTGGGTATTGAGGGGAGAATTGAAGCTTTACAACAGTGGAAGGAAGCGATACTATCTACACGCGATCGCTTAACGGAAGCTTTGGTAAATGATACTGGCAGATTGTCAACTTCAATATTAGAAATTGATTCTTTTCTCTCTAGCATTGACCGTTGGTGTAGGTTAGCCCCAGAATTGCTGCAAGAATCTGCAAAAAACACAGCAATTCCCTTTATCGCTTTACAACAAGCATCAGTACCTTATCCTTTAGTTGGCGTTATTAGCCCGTGGAACTTTCCCCTATTACTGTCTACTATTGATACCATTCCCGCATTGTTGGCGGGTTGTGCTGTCATTGTCAAACCGAGTGAAATTGCTCCCCGCTTCGTAGCACCACTGATTACAACACTCAACGCTGTGCCCAAATTGCGCGATATTTTAACTTTTGTTGAAGGAGCAGGGGAAACTGGGGCTGGTTTAATTGAAAATGTAGATTTGATATGCTTTACAGGTAGCGTTGCCACAGGAAAAAAAGTAGGCCAAGCAGCTGCTAAGCAATTTATTCCAGCTTTTTTGGAATTAGGTGGAAAAGATCCAGCGATCGTTTTAGAATCAGCCAATTTAGACTTAGCAACCTCAGCTATATTGTGGGGTTCGGTGGTCAATACCGGACAATCATGCTTATCAATTGAGCGAGTTTACGTTGCAGAATCAATATTTGAAAAGTTTTACCATCTACTAATAGCTAAAGCTTCTCGCCTGAAGTTAGCTTATCCCACCCTTGAAAGTGGAGAAATTGGCCCCATCATAGCCGAAAGACAAGCAGTCATTATTAGCGACCATCTTTTAGACGCAGTGGAAAAAGGAGCAGTAATTCACTGCGGTGGCGTTATTGAAGACTTGGGTGGTGGTTGGTGGTGTCGTCCCACAGTGCTGACTCAGGTCAATCATTCCATGAAAGTGATGACTGAAGAAACTTTCGGCCCTCTAATGCCAATTATGCCTTTTGCCACAGTTGAACAAGCAATATCTTTAGCAAACGACTCCATGTATGGACTGAGTGCGGCGGTATTTGCTGAATTAGAAGCAGAAGCCCTAGAGGTTGCCCAGTATATAGATGCAGGTGCTATCAGTATTAACGATGCTGCACTCACCGCCATTATGCACGAAGGAGAGAAAAACGCCTTTAAATTCTCTGGACTTGGAGGTTCGCGCATGGGTGCAGCCGCAATAAAACGGTTCACGCGGAAAAAAGCTTATTTGATTAAAACCAATGCCAGTAATGACCCTTGGTGGTTTGGGAGTGGGGAATAGGGCATTGGGCATGGGGCATGGAGACTGCATTTTCATCCTGTTCAAAATATCTGTTTTACCAGAGGCGATCATCTCTGGCAAAGTATCGTCTACGCTAACCAAAGCACCTGGAAGAATTTTGATAGTTTTAGTTCACAACACAAGTCCGTTGGTCAACAACACAAGTTTGTTGGTTCACAACACAAGTTTGTTGGTTCACAACACAAGTCTTTTGGTCAACAACACAAGTTTGTTGGTTCACAACACAAGTCCGTTGGTCAACAACACAAGTTCGTTGGTTAACAACACAAGTCCTTTGGTTAACAACACAAGTCCGTTGGTCAACAACACAAGTCCGTTGGTCAACAACACAAGTTTTTGAGACGCACTAGAAAGATAAGTTTAGTAAAAGATGTGCATTGATGTCACGCAAAAAAAAGTTAAAAGTATTAAAAAAACCTATAAATCGATTTCTAGAATAGCGTTACACTCTATAACGGACTAAGCATTTATGTAGATTCTCTAGCGCCTGATGAACCTAGCCGATATCCTCAAAGACTCAAATTACAAACAGTTCGCCCTATCCGCAGACTTTCAGCCTTAATTCAATCCGAGCAAAATAACCACATTTGCTCGTCTGGTTTTGCTGTTCTCAAACCAACCAAAATTGAGCCAGAAGTTTTACTAGTTTATTTGCGATCGCCTATTGTCTGCGAAATTCTGGATCTGCATACGACTGCCAGTATGTACCCAGCAATCTCAACTGAGGATTTATTGAAGATTCCAATTACTCTACCCAAAGAATCTACTCGTAAAAAAATCACAGAAAAGGTCAGAGAATCTCGCAAAGCACGGGAGCAATCCAAGCAACTGCTAGAAATTGCTAAAACAGGAGTATAAAGAGCGATTCTCTTGCAGAGAGGCTTCCCCAACGAAACCGATGAAGCGACAGCAACGGCTTGGATCAATCAGCAACTTGAAGCGTTAGGAATTAACTTAACCACTACTACTTAACATTTTGGAGTAGCAATGAAAGCAGTTAAAGTCATGGCAACGATTAATGAGCAAGGACAACTAACCTTAGATCATCCTCTCATAACAGATAAAAACAGTCGCGTAGAAGTTATTATTCTAATTTCAGAAGAGGAAGTTCTGAACGATCAATCTCAAGCAGAAGTCTTAGCAGATTTCCGCCAAGCTTGGCATGAAGCCATGACTGGGCAAACTATCCCGGTGGCTCAACTTTGGGAAGGGCTGGAAAATGACTGATCGGCCTTTCATTCAAGTTGAAGCTTCGCCAACGTTCAACCGAAATCTACGCGCTCTTGCCAAGAAGTATCGCAGTATTCGGAATGATATACAACCCGTCATCGAACAACTTGAGCAGGGAGAGTTGCTAGGAGATAAAATACCTGGGGTTGGTTATGCGCTCTTTAAGTTAAGAGTCCGAAATAGTGACATTCAAAAAGGTAAAAGCGGTGGCTATCGTCTGATTTACTACGTCAAGACAGCAACGGGAATTATTTTGCTGACTGTTTATGCAAAATCTGAACAAGTCGATATTGCCGCAGATGACATTCAAAGCATCATTACAGAATATGAGCAACGGGCGATTGAAGATAAAGAGGATATCTAAACAAGAGCCACCGAACCTCCTTACAACGTCCAAATTCCAACCGAAAGATATTAAAGCGATGCAAGCCAATCTCCAATCCCCAATCCCCACTCATAATATGCGAACATAATTAAGTTGTAGCCGATCGCCTGCACTGAGGTTTAAAGTGGATACTATTGCCATCCCTGCTCTGAATCGCCCAATAGATGCCACGGTGGAGATTCCTGGTTCTAAAAGTATTACTAATCGGGCATTACTTGTGGCAGCTTTGGCACAAGGTGACTCGATTTTAGAAAATGCTTTATTTAGTGAAGACAGCAATTATTTTGCTAAATGTTTAGAGCAATTAGGCATCCCCATAACCCTAAATCCTGACCAGGCTCAAATTCAAATAGCAGGAAAGGGAGGCGAAATTCCCGCCAAGCAGGCAGACTTATTTGTGGGTTTAGCAGGTACAGCAGCCAGGTTTATTTCGGCATTGGTAGCACTGGGTAATGGCGAATATCGTTTAGATGGCGTTCCCCGGATGCGAGAACGACCGATGGGCGATTTACTAAAGGTTTTACAAAGTAGTGGTATAAGTGTTAACTTCCAAGGCAATGCTGATTTTATGCCTTACACCATTTACGGTGGGCAATTTTCTGGGGGACATTTTCGCTTAAAAGCTAATCAAACAAGTCAGCAACTTTCGGCTTTATTAATGATTGCGCCTTACGCCCAACAAGACACAATCATTGAAGTTGAAGGAACATTGGTTTCTCAATCTTACGTGAAAATGACTTGTAAGTTGATGGCGGATTTTGGCGTACAGGTAAATGAAATCAGCGAAAATCAATTCCAAATTAAAGCAGGCCAGCGTTACCAGCCACGACATTACACAATAGAACCAGATGCGTCAAATGCTTCTTACTTTTTTGCCGCCGCCGCCGTCACTGGTGGACGAGTGCGGGTAAAATATTTGACCAAACAATCTTGTCAAGGTGATATTCTTTGGCTCAACGTCTTAGAACAGATGGGATGCCAGGTACGTGAAGGTGATGATTATACGGAAGTTACAGGGCCAGAGCAATTACAAGGTATCGATATTGACATGAATGATATCTCAGATTTGGTGCAAACTTTAGGAGCGATCGCTCCCTTTGCCACCTCACCTGTTACCATTCGCAATGTCGAACATATTCGCTACAAAGAAACTGACCGCATTCACGCCGTAGTTACCGAATTGCGTCGTCTGGGAGTCCAGGTTGAAGAATTTGCCGATAGACTGAAGATTGAACCAGGCCCCATTACACCGGCAGCCATTGAAACTTATCACGATCATCGCATGGCAATGGCATTTGCTGTCACAGGCTTAAAAGTTCCAGGGATTGTAATTAAAGACCCAGGTTGTACAGCAAAAACTTTTCCAGATTACTTTACCCGATTTTTCAAAATGTTAGAACAATAAAAGGTGAATAGCCATGTCTAATATCAAAGAAGCAATGCCCGTGCTTGCCCGTCACGAAGGAGATTGGATAGGCACTTATACATTAATAGATACAGCTGGAAAAATCATTGATAGCTACGAATCTCATTTAACATGTCAATTTCCAGAAAACGGCCCTCATCCTTACTATCAAATTAATCGCTACACATGGGCTGACGGAAAAAAAGAAGAATACGAATTTCCCGGAATATATAAAGATAATAAACTTTGGTTTGACACCGATCGCATTGACGGCAAAGCCTGGGAAGCTGACAATTCCATTGTAATTTTGTGGTTTGCTTATAAGACAAACCCAGACATGAGTTTATATGAAATGATTTACATTAGTCCTGATAATAACAATCGCGCCCGTACTTGGCATTGGTTTAAAAATGGTCAAATTTTTCAACGCACTCTCATTCAAGAACAACGGATAAAATAAAGCGATCGAGCTTTAATTTGGTAGTTATGGACGTAAGTCCTAACGCACCGAAAATCTTGAATGGTGCGTTAGCCCACGGCATAACACACCCTACTGGCGTGGCAAGGCTAAAATGTTGCAATAGATTTTATTGTGGGATGGGTGTCCTCACCCGTCCGGGCGGGCAGGATGCCCACCCCACAAGAGTTTACTAATGCACTATTTTAGTCCGGTCACGCTACTACTAAAATCTAAAATCTAAAATCCAAAATCGTATATGGCAAAAGGTGACAAAATAAACTTTTCTACTCCTAGCGGTTTCCCAGAATTTTTACCTAGCGAAAAGCGCCTAGAATTATATTTATTAGATACCATCCGTAGAGTTTATGAAAGCTATGGATTTACACCCATTGAAACCCCAGCAGTAGAACGTTTAGAAGTCCTACAAGCTAAAGGAAACCAAGGCGACAATATCATTTATGGAATTGACCCCATATTGCCACCAAATCGCCAAGCCGAAAAAGATAAATCCGGCGAAACTGGTTCGGAAGCAAGGGCATTAAAGTTTGACCAAACAGTTCCATTAGCAGCTTACATTGCTCGTCACCTTAATGAATTAACTTTTCCTTTTGCCCGCTACCAAATGGATGTAGTTTTTCGCGGAGAAAGAGCAAAAGATGGGCGTTTTCGCCAGTTCCGCCAATGCGATATTGATGTAGTTGCCCGTCGGGAACTGAGCTTACTTTATGATGCTCAAATGCCTGCAATTATCACTGAAATATTTGAAGCAATTAACATTGGTGATTTTCTTATCCGCATCAATAACCGTAAGGTTCTGACAGGTTTTTTTAAATCAGTGGGAATTGCCGAAAATCAAATTAAATCTTGTATCAGTGTTGTTGATACTTTAGAAAAAATTGGTGAAACTAAAGTCAAACAGGATTTAGAAAAAGAAGGAATTACCACAGATCAAGCTGAAAAAATCATTGAGTTTATTAAAATAGATGGCTCAGTTGATGAAGTATTAGATAAACTCAAACACTTAGCAAACAATCTTCCAGAAAGCGAACAGTTGGCTTTAGGTGTTACCGAATTAGAAACAGTAATTACAGGGGTGCGTAATCTCGGAGTTGCCGAAAATCGTTTTTGTATTGATTTATCCATTGCCCGTGGGCTTGATTACTATACTGGTACAGTTTACGAAACAACTTTATTGGGACATGAAGCCTTGGGTAGTATTTGTTCTGGTGGTAGATATGAAGAATTAGTGGGAGTATTTTTAGGTGAAAAAATGCCTGGTGTCGGCATTTCCATTGGCTTAACTCGCTTAATTAGTCGATTGTTAAAAGCAGGTATTCTGAGTACCTTAGCTGCTACACCCGCACAGGTGATGGTGGTGAATATGCAAGATGATTTAATGCCGACTTATCTAAAAGTTTCTCAACAACTGCGTCAAGCGGGAATTAATGTTATCACTAACTTTGATAAGCGTCCTTTGGGTAAGCAATTTCAATTAGCAGATAAACAAGGAATTCAATTTTGTGTAATTATTGGTTCTGAGGAAGCAGCCGCAAATAAATCTTCTCTGAAAGATTTGAAAACAGGCCAACAAGTGGAAGTTTTATTGAAAAATTTAGCAGAGGAAGTTAAACGACGGCTGAGGTAAAAGTTGATTGATGACTGTTGACTGTTGACGGTTGATTGTTACTAAAATGCAAACTAAAAAAGGGGCAGTTTTATAGCCCCTTTTTTAGGAAATTTCTAAAAAATTAATCAACAGCAATTATGACATCTGAAGACTTGATTATGGCGTGTACTTCTTTACCTTCAGAGAGTTTCAGCTTTTCTGCTGATGATTTGGTAATAATTGCAGTCACCTCTACTCCTGGTGCAACTTCTACCGTAACTTCGGTGTTTACAGAGCCAACAACAACATTTTTTACAGTTCCTTTCAGAGCATTACGAGCGCTAACTTGCATTTTTTAATTCTCTGTCTATCTTTTTACTACATAAAAATACTAACAAGTCTTTCCAGAAATTGATATGACTACAGATAGAAGATATAGAATTTTTTACTATTTTACATACAAATATCTACCAAATTAATTGGTAAATAAATTTAATTGGTAATGATTAATATCACGTCTGGTTAAACAGTTGGCTGTCTTTAAGAATGGCAGAGACTATCTGATTGTTATGGTTTTGAAACGCCAAGGGTAAAGGTCTTACTTTGAATTACACATAACAAGCAATCCGATTTGATTCCTGAACTTACTTGTGAAGCTAGGGAACAGGGAACAAAAACTGTACCTAGTTTCACAGAAATCAAATGGGAGTCGTACATCATAAGTAATTCCTTGGATATGATATTAGTCCTAAAAGTAATTACCAACTTATTCGGATTCATGGTATTAAGTTGGTAAATTATGACTTGACTAGGAAAAACCTTGAGAGACAGCAAATGAATAACAAAAGAATTTTGACTTTTGTAAGTTGGGTATTTATCTCGTTCTTAATTATCGTCGGGTGTAGTCCAACAACTACACCTAACTCATCCTCAACTACTAGTCCAGCAGCGCCAACAGCGAATTTAACGATATCAGCAGCCGCTAGCCTCAAAGATGCAATGGAGGAAATCAAACCTCTCTATAGCAAAGAAAAGCCCAATGTAACATTGACTTATAACTTCGGTTCGTCCGGTGCTTTGCAACAACAGATTGAACAAGGTGCAGGAGTTGACGTTTTCATCTCAGCTGCAACTAAACAAGTAGATGCTTTACAGCAAAAAGGTTTGTTACTAGATGGAACTCGCAAAAATTTGTTAAAAAATCAAGTGGTGTTGATAGTACCCCAAAATTCCACCACTGTGGCTGATTTTAAAGACTTAACTTCATCAAGCGTAAAAAAAATTGCTTTAGGCGAACCTAAAAGCGTTCCGGCGGGACAATACGCCCAACAAGTTTTAACTTCATTAAAAATTCTTGACCCAGTTAAAAGCAAAGCCGTCTACGCTAAAGATGTTCGTCAAGCTCTCAACTACGTAGAATCAGGCAATGCTGATGCTGGGATTGTTTATCTTTCTGATGCCAAAAGTACGCCAAAAGTCAAAATCATAGCAACTGCATCTGAAAAAACCCATTCTCCTGTGGTCTATCCAATTGCAGTTCTCAAAAGCAGTAAAAATGTAGATGCTGCTAAAGATTTTGTGACATTTTTATCAGGGAATCAAGCAAAAACAGTGTTTGAGAAACAGGGATTTACGGTAGCTGGTAGCTAGCATCAAGGGGGTGGGGAGATGGGGT
>NZ_JACKZU010000163.1:0-17782 GCF_014222165.1 Nostoc sp. 2RC | reverse complement strand
CCCCCATCTCCCCATCTCCCATACCCAATTCTAAAAAATTACTGGACAATGATAAATAAATAATTTATATTATTAGATTGTGACCAAATGCCCAAATTAGTTTGCCTCCCTAATGTCATTCTGAAATAGTGTTAGCATCAAAGCCCGAACGGTGAATTTAAAGATGATAATTTAACTTAGATTGTTCATTGGCTGGTAAACTAAGAAAGCTTTTAGGTTAACATTGGAGCTTGTGAAGGACGAAGCAAAGCTAATCCTCAGCTTCAGACTAAACTCACTCGTAAGCCGACGACAAAAAAGGCAAAGCTTTAAACAACAGTTTAAGGTCTTTAAGAACATGACATCTGAGCAGCAGTGCTAGCTCAGTGAACGGATACTGGGTGGTAAAGCCGCCTAAGTCCACCTGCAACAAGGCAGTCACCAACCTTGGGGAAGCCGTCCTTTGGGCAGATACAAATCAAAAACCCAGCGGCAACGCTGCCTGCAAAAAGTGCCACAGCAATTGCTTGGACAAAGGCATTGCTGCACACAGCCGAAAGCTGTAGCGCCTTGCATTGATTCCAGAAGTTACTTCTTCCCAATGGGAAGAGACTTGTGGCTGTTATGGCGGTCTCGTCACTGAAGCTAAACAGATTCGCCAAGCAGTACGGACACGGTTTGTTGTGTCCCAAAGTATTTGGAGTGGTTGAGATCATTCCAAATTTCCCAGGCTATAGCCTAAACTGACGCGTACAAAGCGTGTCCTCTAGAGTCGGATTACAAGGTCAGCAAGTAGAAAGGAGAACCAGTTACTGTGTCTGTAGGTATTCTCGGCACCAAGCTGGGCATGACCCAAATATTTGACGAAGCAGGAGTAGCCATTCCTGTTACCGTTATCCAAGCAGGGCCATGCACTGTTACACAAGTTAAAACAAAACAAACCGATGGTTACGCCGCCATTCAAGTTGGTTATGGCGAAGTCAAACCAAAGGCATTAAACAAACCATTGTTGGGTCACTTAGCCAAATCATCTGCCCCAGCATTGCGTCATTTAAATGAGTATCACACTGACAGCTCTAGTGATTATGCTTTAGGTCAGCAGATTAAAGCAGATATTTTTAGTGCAGGTCAAACAGTAGATGTAATCGGTACAAGTATCGGCCGTGGCTTTGCGGGTAACCAGAAGCGTAACAACTTTGGTCGGGGGCCGATGTCACATGGTTCTAAAAACCATAGAGCGCCTGGTTCCATTGGTGCTGGTACTACACCTGGTCGCGTGTATCCAGGTAAGCGGATGGCGGGGCGTTTAGGCGGTACCCGCGTCACAATTCGCAAGCTGACTGTGGTGCGAGTAGACGCAGAACGTAACTTATTGCTAATTAAAGGAGCCATTCCTGGAAAACCAGGCGCTCTGGTAAGTGTTGTACCTGCAAAGCAAGTCGGTAAGTAGTCACTAGCCAATAGTCAACAGTCAAAATTTGGACTAATGACTAATGACTAAGGACTATTGTACAGATGCGATTAATCGCGTCTCTACTAAGGACTAATGACTAAGGACTAAAAATGGTTGAAAGTGTAGTTAAAAATTGGCAAGGAGAACAAGTCGGCCAGACAAGCTTTGAGTTGCGAGTTGCCAAAGAGCAAACAGCGTCTCATATTGTACACCGCGCTCTAGTACGGCAAATGACCAACGCTCGTCAAGGAACTGCCAGTACCAAGACTCGTTCAGAAGTGAGAGGAGGCGGACGCAAACCCTGGCGTCAAAAGGGCACTGGTCGCGCCCGTGCTGGTTCGATTCGTTCGCCCCTATGGCGTGGCGGTGGTGTGATCTTTGGGCCAAAACCCAGAGACTTCAACTTGAAAATGAACCGCAAAGAGCGCCGTTTAGCACTACGGACAGCATTCGTCGGTCGCATTGACGATTTGATTGTAGTAGAAGAATTTAGCGAACAGCTATCACGTCCAAAAACCAAAGATTTGGTAGCAGCATTAGCTCGTTGGGGAGCAGCGCCAGAAAATAAGACACTATTAGTATTGTCTGAATTTCCAGAAAACGTTTATTTGTCAGCCCGCAATATCGCAAATTTGAAGTTAATTGCAGCTGACCAGTTAAATGTTTACGATTTATTGCACGCTGACAAGATTGTGCTTACAACATCAGCTCTAGAAAAAATTCAGGAGGTCTACAGTGCCTAGCTTTGACCCCCGCTATCTTGCCGACTTAGTGCGTCGCCCAATTGTTACCGAGAAAGCGACCATCTTAATGGAGCAGAATAAATACACCTTTGAAGTAACTCCAAAAGCATCTAAACCAGAAATCAAGGCTGCGATTGAAGATTTATTTCAAGTCAAGGTTGTCAAAGTCAATACCGCAGTACCACCACGTAAAAAACGTCGCGTTGGTAAATTTGTTGGTTTTAAGCCCCTGTATAAGCGAGCTATTGTTACCGTTGCACCAGGGGATGTAGAGAAGATTAGACAGATTCTATTCCCAGATGTCTAGGAATTTTAGATTTTAGATTTTAGATTTTAGATTTTAGATTGAGGAGTTTACTGAGAAAGTGCCATCAATGGTTGTAATTAGTTAAACACTCATTAAATCCAAAATCCAAAATCCAAAATTCATTAAATCCAAAATCCAAAATCCAAAATCCAAAATTCATCAAATCCAAAATAGATTATGGGTACTCGTTCCTATCGCCCTTATACCCCAAGTACTCGGCAAGTAACGATTTCTGACTTCTCGGAAATCACCAAAACTGAGCCAGAGAAATCTCTAACTAAATTCGTACACCGCGCCAAAGGTCGGAATAATCAAGGGCGGATAACCAGTCGTCGCCGGGGTGGCGGACATAAAAAACTTTACCGGATCATCGATTTTAAAAGAGATAAGCGCAATATTCCCGCCCAAGTGACAGCCATCGAATACGATCCCAATCGCAATGCGCGCATTGCATTGTTGGAATACCAAGATGGCGAAAAACGCTATATTATCCAACCAAACGGCTTGAAAGTAGGGACAACAATTATTGCTGGCCCCGAAGCTCCCTTTGAAGACGGGAATGCCCTACCACTATCAAATATTCCCTTGGGTACTAGCGTTCACAACGTAGAACTGACCCCCGGTAAAGGTGGTCAAATTGTACGTGCGGCTGGTGCTAGCGCTCAAGTAGTGGCAAAAGAAGGCAATTATGTAACTCTTAAGTTGCCCTCAGGAGAAGTCCGGTTGATTCGACGTGAATGCTACGCCACCATTGGGCAAGTAGGTAACACTGACGCTAGAAACCTCAGTGCAGGTAAAGCAGGACGAAATCGCTGGAAGGGTCGCCGTCCGAAGGTCAGAGGTAGCGTCATGAACCCAGTGGATCACCCACATGGTGGTGGTGAAGGTAGGGCACCCATCGGTAGATCTGGCCCTGTAACACCTTGGGGCAAACCCACCTTGGGAGCCAAGACACGCAATCCCAAGAAACTCAGCAGCAAATATATAGTACGTCGTCGTCGTAAATCTTCTAAACGCGGTCGTGGCGGTCGTGAATCGTAAAGAGTTAGGAGTTATGACTTATGAGTTATGACTGAAATAAGTTGAGAGTAAAATCTAACTTCTAACTCATCATTCCTAACTCCTCACTCCTAAATTCTAATTCCGAAATCCAAAATCCAAAATTGAACTATGGGTCGTTCTCTAAAAAAAGGTCCCTTTGTTGCGGATCATCTTCTTAAAAAAATTGAAAAGCTCAACGACACTAACAGAAAAGAAGTTATTAAAACTTGGTCACGAGCTTCGACAATTCTACCTGTGATGGTCGGTCATACCATAGCTGTTCATAATGGGCGTCAACACGTTCCAGTATTTGTCAACGAACAAATGGTAGGACACAAGTTGGGTGAATTCGCCCCAACACGCACCTACAGGGGTCATGGCAAAAGTGACAAAAAATCGGGTAGGTAGTCATTAGTCATTAGTCATTAGTCATTGGTCATTGATTCTCAAAAAAGGACAAAAGACAAATGACAAGTGACAGAAGGCAAATGACCAAAATGGAGAAAATTATGGCTACTGATACTACTGAAGTGAAAGCGATCGCCCGTTTTATCCGCATTTCTCCCTTGAAAGTGCGTCGCGTACTCGATCAAATCCGCGGGCTATCCTATCGAGAAGCGTTAATTATTCTGGAATTCATGCCCTATCGCGCCACTGAACCCATATTGAAGGTTCTCAGAAGCGCTGCTGCCAATGCCGAACACAATGCTGGCTTAGATCGGTCTGAACTAATAATTACTCAGGCTTATGCCGACCAAGGGCCTGTCCTGAAACGATTTCAACCAAGGGCGCAAGGTCGAGCTTACCAAATTCGCAAGCCGACGTGTCATATTACTGTCGCCGTTGGAGCCGCCCCAGAAAAATAACGATTTAGTCAGAAATTTTAGAGGAAGCATTCGTGGGACAGAAAATTCATCCAGTCGGTTTTCGCCTGGGTATTACACAAGAACACCAATCCCGTTGGTTTGCAGTTCCGGAACGTTATCCAGAACTTTTACAAGAAGACCACAAACTCCGTACATACATAGAACAAAAGCTCGGTAGACTAGCTCAAAACAACGCCGGAATCTCCGAAGTGAGAATTGAGCGAAAAGCCGACCAAATCGACCTAGAAGTACGCACAGCTAGACCAGGGGTAGTAGTGGGTCGCGGTGGACAAGGTATAGAATCCTTGCGTACCGGACTCCAAGGGCTGTTGGGTAGTAATCGCCAAATTCGCATTAACGTAGTTGAAGTGCAACGAGTTGATGCTGATGCATACCTGATTGCTGAATATATTGCTCAACAATTAGAACGCCGTGTTTCCTTCCGGCGAGTAGTGCGACAAGCGATTCAACGCGCCCAACGGGCTGGCGTCCAAGGTATTAAAATTCAAGTCAGTGGTCGCCTAAACGGTGCTGAAATTGCCCGGACAGAGTGGACTCGTGAAGGTAGAGTACCTCTACACACCTTACGGGCTGACATTGATTACTCTTATTGCACAGCAAAAACTATTTACGGCATTTTGGGTATCAAAGTATGGGTGTTTAAGGGAGAAATTATCCCTGGACAGGAAGAAACTGCACCACCACCCGCAGCTCGCTCGGATCGTGGCGATCGCTCGGATCGTGGCGATCGCGAACGCGAACCCCGCCGTCGTCAACAGCAACGCCGTCGCCAACAATTTGAAGACCGTTCAAATGAAGGATAAATGGGAATGGCCCATAGGGCATTGGGCATTGATAATGCCCCATGCCCAATGCCCAATGCTCAATGCCCAGTACTCAGTAGCTAATCATGTTAAGTCCTAGAAGAACTAAATTCCGCAAACAACAGCGCGGACGGATGGAGGGACTAGCCAGCCGTGGTAGTACCCTGAACTTCGGTGATTTCGCACTCCAAGCTCAAGAACCAGCTTGGATTACCTCCCGACAAATAGAAGCTTCTCGGCGGGCAATGACTCGTTATATTCGCCGGGGGGGACAAATCTGGATTCGGATTTTCCCTGATAAACCTGTAACCATGCGTCCTGCGGAAACTCGGATGGGTTCCGGTAAGGGTTCGCCAGAGTTTTGGGTAGCTGTAGTTAAGCCAGGGCGGATTATGTTTGAAATCGCTGGCGTTTCTGAAGAAATCGCCCGTGAAGCCATGCGCTTGGCTGCATATAAACTGCCAATCAAAACCAAATTTATTGTGCGCTCTCAACCACAGGAACAGGAGTAGGTTATGCCTCTTCCCAAGATTTCAGAAGCAAGGGAATTAAGCGACGAAAAACTTTCTGAAGAAATTCTCGCTATCAAAAAACAACTATTTCAGTTGCGCTTGCAAAAAGCCACAAGACAACTAGACAAGCCCCACCAGTTCCGACATGCTAAACACCGCCTAGCTCAATTGCTGACGGTGGAGGGAGAACGCAAACGGGCAGCAAATCAACCCCCGCAAGCAGAAAAGTAGGAGATTATGGCAGTCAAAGAACGAGTTGGCTTGGTAGTGAGCGACAAAATGCAAAAAACGGTGGTAGTGGCCGTAGAAAACCGCGCTCCTCACCCCAAGTACGGCAAAATTGTAGTTCAAACCCAGCGCTATAAGGTTCACGACGAAGAAAATCAGTGTAAAGTGGGCGATCGCGTCCGCATTCAGGAAACTAGACCTTTGAGTAAAACCAAACGCTGGAAAGTCACAGAAATCCTGAACGTCAAACCTACTTAAACCTCATAGTTGTTAGTTTTATAACAACATAACAAGGGAGCACAATCGTGATTCAACCCCAGACTTACTTAAATGTCGCAGATAATAGCGGTGCCCGAAAGCTAATGTGTATCCGCGTCTTAGGCGGAGGCAACCGTCGTTATGGTTTTATTGGCGATAAGATTATTGCTGTTGTCAAAGACGCTACACCCAATATGGCTGTCAAAAAGTCTGATGTAGTGGAAGCAGTAATTGTTCGTACTCGCAAAGCTGTAAAACGTGATAGCGGTATGAGTATTCGCTTTGACGATAACGCCGCTGTAATTATCAACAAAGACGGGAATCCCAGAGGCACGCGGGTTTTCGGCCCAGTTGCGCGGGAACTCCGCGATAAAAACTTTACCAAAATTGTTTCTCTGGCTCCGGAGGTGCTGTAATGGCAACCAAACAGGGTACGCCCAAAGTATTCCACAAAATGCACGTTAAAACTGGCGACACCGTACAAGTAATTGCTGGTAAAGACAAAGGAAAAGTTGGTGAAATTATCAAAGCACTTCCCCAACTGAGTCAAGTTATCGTCAAAGGTGTCAATATTAAAACTAAGCACGTCAAACCGCAGCAAGAAGGAGAATCAGGGCGCATTGTTACCCAAGAATTCCCCATTCATAGCTCCAACGTCATGCTTTATTCCACCAAGCAAAACGTTGCTAGTCGTGTTTGCTACACCTTTACGCCAGAAGGTAAAAAAGTGAGAAAACTTAAGAAAACTGGCGAAATTATTGATAAATAGTTATGAGTTAGGAATTAAAAGTTAGGAGTTAGGAATTAAAACTTAAAAATTAGGAAAGAAAAGTTAAAAGTTAGGAGTGAAAAATCACAACTCATAACTCACAACTCATAACTCATAACTCACAACTCACAACTCACAACTTACAACTCATAACTTTATTCCCTGACCAAGCCCAGGGATATCAAGACAAAAACTATGGCGACAACAAGACTCAAAACCTTATATCACGAGACAATCGTCCCAAAACTAACTTCTCAGTTTCAATTTACCAACGTTCATCAAGTACCGAAGTTGGTGAAAGTTACTGTTAACCGAGGATTGGGCGAAGCGGCTCAAAATGCCAAGGCGTTGGAAGCATCGATCAATGAAATTGCAACAATTACTGGTCAAAAACCAGTAGTGACCAGGGCGAAAAAAGCGATCGCTGGCTTTAAAATTCGTCAAGGTATGCCTGTGGGTATTATGGTCACCCTCAGAGGCGAAAGAATGTATGCCTTTCTCGACCGACTCATTAGCCTATCGCTACCAAGAATCCGAGATTTTCGCGGTGTCAGCCCTAAAAGCTTTGACGGACGTGGGAACTATACTCTCGGTGTTAGAGAACAGCTAATTTTTCCAGAGGTCGAGTACGATAGCATCGATCAAATCCGTGGTTTGGATATTTCCATCATCACCACAGCGAAAAACGACGAAGAGGGCCGCGCCTTACTTAAAGAATTAGGAATGCCCTTTCGCGATCAATAAGTTCATCTATAGAGGGAACGATGGCGGCTAACGACACAATTGCAGATATGCTGACGCGCATCCGCAATGCCAACCTGGCGCGGCATCAAACTACACAAGTGCCAGCTACAAAAATGACCCGTAGTATTGCCAAGGTGCTGCGGGAAGAAGGTTTCATTGGTGAATATGAAGAATCAGGAGATGATGTAAAACGCAATTTGGTGATCTCCCTGAAATACAAGGGTAAGAATCGTCAGCCTTTAATCACTGCCCTGAAGCGAGTTAGTAAACCTGGTTTGCGTGTTTACTCCAATAGAAAAGAATTACCAAGAGTATTAGGCGGCATTGGTATAGCCATTATTTCTACATCCAGTGGTATTATGACTGACCGCGAAGCGCGGCGTCAGAACTTGGGTGGTGAAGTGCTTTGCTACGTTTGGTAGTAAACAAAAGTGAAGAGTTAAAAGTGAGGAGTAAAAAGTTAGTCATAAAAACTCATAACTCATAACTCATAACTTCATAAAGGACAAAAAATCATGTCTCGTATTGGTAAACGTCCAATTTCCATTCCCGCCAAAGTACAAGTGGCGATCGATGGCACTAAAGTTGTGGTTAAAGGGCCTAAAGGAGAACTTTCTCGCAATTTACCTGCCAACGTTATAGTTTCCCAAGAGGGAGAAGTATTACAAGTAACTCGTCGAGATGATACTCGTACTTCCAGGCAATTACACGGCTTGAGCCGCACTTTAGTTGCCAATATGGTGGAAGGAGTTTCTCAAGGTTTTCAACGCCGTTTGGAAATCCAAGGGGTTGGTTACCGAGCACAAATTCAAGGACGTAACCTAGTATTAAACATGGGTTATAGCCATCAGGTGCAAATCGAACCACCAGAAGGAGTTCAATTTGCAGTCGAAGGCACCACTAACGTTATTGTCAGCGGCTACGACAAGGAAATTGTCGGCAACATAGCAGCTAAAATTCGTGCCGTTCGCGCACCAGAACCCTACAAAGGCAAAGGTATTCGCTATGCCGGTGAAGTGGTAAGACGTAAAGCTGGTAAGACTGGTAAGAGTGGTAAGAAGTAAAAATGAAACTTACTCGTAGAGAATCAAAACAGCGTCGCCATCGACGCGTTCGTGGCAGAGTTATTGGCTCCCCAGAACGGCCGCGTTTAGCAGTATTTCGTTCCAACGAGCATATTTATGCCCAGGTAATTGATGATACAAAGCATCACACCCTAGTGGCAGCATCAACTGTAGAACCAGAGTTGAAATCAAGTTTAGCTTCAGGTGCCAACCAAGAGGCATCCGTGCAAGTTGGTAAATTGATCGCAGTACGAGCGCTAGAAAAAGGCATTGCCAAAGTAGTCTTCGATCGCGGCGGCAACCTATATCATGGTCGTGTCAAAGCCCTAGCTGATGCAGCTCGCGAAGCCGGTTTAGATTTCTAAAGTCATTGGTCATTAGTCATTAGTCATTGTTCATTTGCAAAGGACAAATGACAAAGGACAAATGACAAAGGACAAATGACAACTGACAAATGACATTAAGAGAACATTGATTATGGCAACAGAGCGTAAAACTAGAACCAAGCGTGCCAAAAAAGAAGAAACCACTTGGCAAGAGAGGGTAATTCAGATCCGACGCGTGAGTAAGGTGGTTAAAGGCGGTAAAAAACTTAGCTTCCGGGCAATAGTCGTCGTTGGTAACGAACGCGGGCAAGTTGGTGTTGGAGTAGGTAAAGCCTCTGATGTAATTGGAGCAGTGAAAAAAGGTGTAGCCGACGGCAAAAAACACCTCATTGATATCCCAATCACCAAATCCAACTCTATCCCCCATCCCATCGATGGTATTGGTGGCGGTGCAAAAGTAATTATGCGTCCAGCCGCACCTGGTACTGGTGTAATTGCTGGTGGCGCTGTCCGTACAGTCTTGGAATTGGCAGGAGTTCGCAACGTCCTAGCCAAGCAACTTGGCTCCAACAATCCGCTCAATAATGCTAGAGCCGCAGTTAACGCTTTGTCTACACTGCGTACTCTCTCTGAAGTTGCTGAAGATCGCGGTATTCCTATTGAAAATCTCTACATCTAATTAGTCATCAGTCATTAGTCATTGGTCATTAGTCATTTGCAAATGACAAAGGACAATTGACAAATGACGAGGACAATTGACAAAGGACACTTTTAGCTTATGAGACTCAACGATGTTAAGCCCCAAAAAGGCTCGAAGAAACGCCGTCGCCGTGTAGGTAGGGGTATTTCTGCTGGTCAAGGTGCGAGTGCTGGTTTAGGTATGCGGGGTCAAAAATCTCGCTCTGGTAGTGGTACGAGACCAGGTTTTGAAGGTGGTCAACAGCCACTTTACCGCCGCTTACCAAAACTCAAGGGCTTTCCAATTGTGAATCGCAAGATTTACACTACGATTAATGTAGAGAAGCTAGCCTCCCTCCCCCCTAATACCGAAGTAACTTTGACCTCATTAGAAGCAGCAGGTATTATCACCGGTGCTAAAGGCCCATTGAAAATTTTGGGTAACGGGGAATTGAGCGTTCCGCTCAAGGTACAAGCGGCAGCTTTCACAGGTACAGCTCGCAGCAAAATTGAGGCAGCTGGTGGGAGTTGTGAAGTCTTATGAGTGAGCCGGAATAGGGCACTTAGATGCAAGCCAACTCGCAACCAGCGCCTGGTTCACACTAAAGGTAGCACTCTATGATCAGTCGAGACAAAGCCCCAACGGCTCAAGAAACTTTTATGCAGATGGCACAAGCAGCTGGGCTGAGAGGTAGGCTGCTTGTCACCGTCGGTATTTTAATTTTGGTTCGCTTAGGCATCTTCTTGCCTGTGCCAGGAATTGATAGGGATCGTTTTGCCACAGCCATCTCAGGAAACAACGCCATATTTGGTTTGCTGGATATCTTTTCTGGGCGAGGACTTTCAACTTTGGGAGTCTTTGCTTTGGGAATTTTGCCCTTTATCAATGCGTCCATTATCATCCAATTGCTCACCGCTGCAATTCCATCTTTAGAAAATTTACAGAAAAATGAAGGGGAAGCAGGTAGGCGAAAAATATCCCAAATTACCCGATATGTATCTTTGGGATGGGGAATTATTCAAAGTACGGCTTTTTCAGCATTATTCTTGCAGCAATTTGCTTTGAATCCAGGGCCTTTATTTGTAGCTGAAACTGCCATCGCCCTCACTGCTGGTTCTATGTTCGTTATGTGGGCATCAGAACTGATTACAGAACGGGGTATTGGAAATGGTGCATCATTGTTGATTTTTGTCAATATCGTCGCTTCACTACCAAAAGCTTTGGGCGATACCATCGATTTGGTACAAGTGGGCGGTCGGGAAACAGTAGGCCGCGTGATCGTACTTATCTTAGTTTTCTTGGCCACAATTGTTGGTATTGTGGTTGTGCAAGAAGGAATGCGCCGTATTCCAATTATTTCTGCTCGTCGCCAAGTAGGCCGCCGAGTTTTGGCAGAACAGCGTAGTTTTCTACCCTTGCGCCTCAATCAAGGCGGTGTCATGCCAATTATTTTTGCTGCCGCAATTCTCAGTTTGCCATTGTTAATCGCCAATTTCACGAAAAATGCTGAATTGGCCAATATAGTTAACACTTATCTGAGTCCCAGCGGTTCTGGTTCTTGGCTTTACGCCCTAGTGTACATGATTTCCATTATTTTCTTCAGCTACTTCTATTCTTCCTTAATTCTCAACCCAGTAGATGTAGCTCAAAATTTGAAGAAAATGGGTTCTAGTATTCCTGGTATCCGTCCTGGCAAGGCAACTAGCGAATACATCGAACGGGTGTCGAACCGACTCACATTTTTAGGTGCTATCTTTTTGGGTTTAGTTGCTATTATCCCAACCGGCGTGGAAAGTGCTTTAGGAGTCCCGACATTTAAGGGATTGGGTGCTACCTCTTTGTTGATTTTAGTTGGTGTGGCCATCGATACGGCAAGACAAATCCAAACTTATGTTATCTCTCAGCGCTATGAAGGAATGGTGAAACAATAGTGACGCGACTAATCTTCTTGGGGCCGCCTGGAGCTGGTAAAGGAACACAAGCTAAGACATTAGCTGACCATCGGCAAGTTCCCCATGTTTCTACGGGTGACATACTGCGCGAAGCATTGTCCAAACAAACCCGTTTGGGCTTGAAAGCTCAAAGTTATATGGATAAAGGGGAACTAGTCCCAGACATTCTAGTACAAGAAATGGTACAAGAACGCCTGAGTCAGTTAGATGCCAAGCATGGTTGGATTCTCGATGGTTTTCCTCGGACTGTTAAGCAAGCAGTATTTCTTGAAGAATTACTCGAACAGCTAGACCAGTCTGGTGAAAAAGTAGTCAGCCTAGAAGTCCCAGATGAGGTAGTAGTAGGACGTTTACTGTCACGAGGACGAAAAGATGATAATGAAGAAGTGATTCGTCGTCGTCTAGAAGTTTACCGTGCTGAAACTGCACCTTTAATTGATTATTACCGCGATCGCCAAAAGCTCCTAACAGTCAATGGCAATCAGTCCCAAGAAGAAGTCACTGATGAACTGCAAAAGATAATCGCTTAAGAATGAAAGCAATGGGGAAGATGAGGGAGTGAGGGGTAAAAATTAATCACCAATGCCCTGTTTGCCCCATACCCCATACCCCATACCCAATTTTAGCTAAAATATATTAAGAAGTTGTTGATATATTTCCCAAAGTATGTTCTCTTGCAGAGGAAGCGCTGCAAACGAACAGGAGATTGTTGAGTTGAGGAAAAAACAAATTGTCTAAGCAAGATTTAATTGAAATGGAAGGCACAGTCACCGAGTCTTTGCCCAACGCAATGTTTCGCGTTGATTTGGACAATGGCTTTAATGTACTGGCACACATTTCCGGTAAGATTCGCCGCAACTATATTAAAATTTTGCCTGGCGATCGCGTCAAAGTCGAGTTAACCCCCTACGACTTGACCAAGGGCAGAATCACCTACCGACTGAGAAAGAAGTAATATGTAGAGAATTTTACCATAAAACCATCTTTTTGACTGTTTACCAGTCAACTTACCTGAATAATTCCCTAAAAAATGTTATAATTTAATATTTGGAGTCAAAGTAAAAAAGGCATGAAAGTTAGAGCCTCAGTCAAGAAAATTTGTGAAAAGTGTAACGTGATCAAACGTCGTGGTCGCGTTATGGTGATTTGCGTCAATCCAAAACACAAGCAACGTCAAGGATAAGGCTCTGAATCAACAGAGTAGTGTTGCAAAGCGCACAATCTTTATAAAAAAAAAGAGACGCAAGATAGGCGTTTTTTTTGACTACAAGTAATCGCAAGAACAATAGGGAGAGTTCATTGTGGCACGTATCGCCGGAGTAGACCTTCCACGCGACAAACGCGTTGAGATTGGTCTGACTTACATTTACGGAATAGGGTTATCGCGATCGCAAGAAATTCTAGTGACTACAGGTGTCAACCCAGACACCCGCGTTAAAGATTTGAATGACGGCGATGTAGCCAAACTGCGAGCAGAAATAGAAACTAACTACGAAGTTGAAGGAGACTTACGGCGCTGGGAGTCGATGAACATTAAGCGCTTAGTTGACATTGGCACCTATAGAGGCCGTCGTCATCGTATGGGCTTACCAGTTAGAGGACAGAGAACTCGTACCAATGCTAGAACCCGTAGAGGCAGAAGGCAGACAGTGGCAGGTAAGAAGAAGGCACCAGGGAAATAAATAAATTAACAACACTTGCTAAACAGAGCAAGTTTTACCTTAAACCAACAAAACAAGTATGGCCAGACAACCAACCAAAAAAACCGGGAGCAAAAAGCAGAAACGGAACGTCCCCAATGGGATGGCTTACATCCAGTCTACTTTCAACAATAGCATTGTCACCATTACCGATCAAAATGGAGATGTTATCTCCTGGGCTAGTGCTGGTTCTAGCGGCTTTAAGGGAGCAAAAAAGGGAACTCCCTTTGCAGCACAAACCGCTGCTGAAAGTGCAGCCCGTCGTGCCATCGATCAAGGTATGCGCCAAATTGAAGTAATGGTCAGCGGCCCAGGAGCAGGCAGAGAAACTGCTATTCGCGCACTTCAAGGAGCAGGACTGGAAATTACATTAATTCGGGATATCACCCCAATTCCTCACAATGGTTGCCGTCCACCCAAGCGCCGTCGAGTTTAATCGTTAAAACTTAGGCAGTGAGGTAAGTTAAAGCCAAAGTCAAGTCAAGTCAGTTGCAATCACCGTTTGGGCGTCTAGTGTCGAAACTGTGTTCAATCAAGGCTAAAGCTTGGGACGGCTTGGGCGACCAGAAGAACGTCAGATTTTCCCACAGGGAAAACTGTTGAACTTCGGTCAACCCAAAATATAATTAATCGATTTTGGATTTCAAATTTGCGATTTGAGATTAATCCCTAGCAAAAGTGGGGACTTTGTGCATTTTAAGTTGACGATAGCGTAGCTCAGCCCATCGAGGAGCTTTGAAATTTGTTCCACCTAGAAGAGTGCGGAAATTAACCGAAAAAGCACAATCGAAAATCAAAAATTAAAAATCAAAAATTGACACTCAATTCGGGAGGCAATAGATTTGTCTGCTAGCAGCACCTTAAAAAAGGGAGGCTAATCCGTGGCGCAGTTTCAAATTGAATGTGTAGAGTCTAATACAGAAGAAAGCCGCAACCATTACAGTAAATTTGTTTTGGAACCTCTAGAGCGCGGTCAAGGAACAACGGTTGGTAACGCGCTGCGGCGAGTTTTACTGTCCAATTTAGAGGGTACAGCAGTTACAGCAGTCCGGATTGCAGGCGTTTCACATGAGTTTGCTACAGTCCCTGGCGTGCGGGAAGACGTGCTGGAAATCCTTATGAGAATGAAGGAAGTTATCCTAAAAAACTATTCCTCGCAACCCCAAATTGGTAGGTTACTCGTTAACGGCCCAGCAACCATTACTGCGGCGCATTTTGATTTACCTAGTGAAGTAGAAGTTATCGATCCGACCCAGTATGTAGCCACCATTGCCGAGGGTGGAAAACTGGAAATGGAATTTCGGATCGAGAGAGGTAAAGGATATCGCACTGTAGAGCGAGGACGTGAAGAAGCCACATCGTTGGACTTTCTGCAAATAGACTCGGTGTTTATGCCGGTGCGAAAAGTAAACTATAGTGTTGAAGAAGCTCGTGGAGATGGGTCAATTACCAAAGACCGACTTTTGTTGGAAGTTTGGACAAATGGCAGTATCTCCCCCCAAGAAGCACTATCCTCCGCTGCTGGAATCTTAGTAGATTTATTCAACCCGTTGAAAGACATTTCCCTAGAACCAACAGATACAGGTTCGGAAATTTCAGAAGACCCAACTGCTCAGATTCCCATCGAAGAGTTGCAACTTTCTGTACGCGCATATAACTGTCTCAAACGGGCACAAGTGAATTCTGTAGCCGACTTACTGGATTATACCCAAGAAGACCTCCTAGAAATTAAAAACTTTGGTCAAAAGTCAGCAGAAGAAGTCGTAGAAGCTTTGCAGCGTCGCTTGGGCATCACCTTGCCCCAAGAAAGAGGCTCTAAACATCCTTAAGTTTATCGAGTCTGGTCGATTACTTATCATCTAGATAAACACTAAACACGTGCAGATTTTTTTGATAAGCGATCGAGTGGACATGATATGAAAATTGTTTGTAGTTCATAAGTGCTTAATTATGCGTCACCGTTGTCGCGTCAAACAACTAAGTAAACCAGCAGACCAGCGCCGCGCTTTGTTGCGATCGCTTACCACCGAACTAATCCGTCATGGTAAAATCACCACCACTTTAGTCCGCGCTAAAGTTGTACGGAGTGAAGTAGATAAAATGATTACCCTAGCCAAAAACGGCTCCTTGGCAGCACGTCGGGAAGCCCTTGGCTATATCTTTGATAAAGCGCTGGTTCACGCTTTGTTTGAACAAGCCCCCACTCGGTATGGTAATCGCCAAGGTGGTTACACCCGTATCATCCATACTGTACCTCGTCGGGGCGATAATGCCGAGATGGCAATACTTGAATTGGTTTAAGTCATTGGTCATTAGTCATTGGTCATTAGCAAATGACACAAATGACGAATGACAAAAGACAAAGCCCAAAGTCTGAGCGCTGGCTTACGGCGTAGACGCCCCAAGGGCGGCTTGCCGCAGGCATCAGAACTTTGTAACAGAGAACAAAATTTGTATGTTAGAAAGCCACCAGCCTACACAAACTCAGCGAGTAGCCTTGGTAATTCAATACCTGGGCACTCATTTTCATGGCTGGCAACGGCAAAAAAATCAGCGTACAGTCCAAGAAGAGATCGAAAAAGCGATCGCCACTATTCTCGGACATCATGTGACATTGCACGGTGCCGGACGAACCGATGCTGGAGTCCACGCTGCTGCTCAAGTCGCCCATTTTGAAGCAACCAGTTTGATTCCAGCTCATAAGTGGGCAACAATTCTCAACAGCTATCTGCCATCAGATATATTAATCAGGGCTTCAGCTGGTGTAGACTGCCGTTGGCACGCCCGCTTTAGCGCAGCCTATCGGCGGTATCGCTACACGATATACACTGAAGATCGACTTAACTTGTTCGTGAAACCCTTCAGTTGGCATTATTACTATGCACCACTGGATGAATCATTAATCCAAACTGCCCTCAAACCTCTGTTGGGAAAGCATCACTTAGCCGCTTTTCATCGTGCTGGTTCAAAGCGATCGCATTCCTGGGTAGAGGTACAGGCAGTAGAGTGTCGTCGCAGTGGGCCATTTATCCATATTGAAATACAGGCAGATGGATTTTTGTATGGCATGGTACGGCTGTTGGTAGGAATGTTGGTACAAGTAGGTTCTGGAGAACGCACACTTGCCAATTTCACCGAACTCTGGAAAGAACAACGCCGCCAAGAAGTCAAACACGCCGCACCAGCTCAAGGTTTGTGCTTGTTGCGAGTCGGCTATCCAGATTTTCCCTTTCCCAAAGAGATTTGGTACGATACCTTGCCAAAGTTGGTCATTGGTCATTAGTGAATTACAAAAGACAATTGACTAACGAAGGATAAAAGACAAAGGACAAAGGACAAATCACAAATGACAATAGTTAAAACATACCTTCCTGCTCAAGCATCCCTTGAGCGTGAGTGGTACGTAGTAGATGCCACCGATAAACGCCTCGGACGCCTTGCCAGCGAAATTGCTCAAGTCCTCAGAGGCAAAAACAAACCTGAGTTTACACCCCACCTAGATACAGGTGACTTTGTAATCGTTGTCAATGCTGAGAAAGTAGCAGTCACAGGTAAAAAGCGGACTCAAAAAGTGTACCATCGCCATTCGGGTCGTCCTGGTGGGATGAAAACAGAAACCTTTGCGAAGCTACAACAGCGCTTGCCAGAGCGGATTATAGAACACGCTGTCAAAGGAATGCTACCCAAAAATAGCCTGGGTAAGCAGTTATTCACCAAGCTGAAAGTTTACGCCGGCCCTACGCATCCTCACGATGCTCAAAAGCCTAAAGAACTAAAAATTAGTACAATTCCTGGAGAACAAAGTTAATGGTAGCATTAGATACCAATAGTGGTCGTGCCGTTTACTGGGGTACTGGTCGTCGGAAGTCAGCAGTAGCAAGAGTACGCCTCGTTCCAGGTACTGGGAAGCTGACTGTCAATGGTAAAGATGGAGACTTGTATTTCCAATTCAATGCCAATTACCTGGGAGTCATCAAAGCACCGTTGGAAACTTTGGGACTAGAAAACGAATACGACATTTTGGTAAAAGCAGAAGGCGGCGGCTTGACTGGACAGGCTGATTCTGTTCGCTTGGGAGTTGCTCGTGCTTTGTGCCAACTAGACCCAGACAACCGTCCACCTTTGAAAACCGAAGGTTATCTCACTCGCGATCCCAGGGCAAAGGAACGGAAAAAATATGGTTTACACAAAGCCCGGAAAGCTCCTCAGTACTCTAAGCGTTAGGATATGGGGCATTGGGCATTGGGTATGGGGCAAGCAGGAAGTGTGGGAGGAGACGGAGGTGTGGGAGGATGGTGAAAAAATCTTTCCCCCCACACTCCCCACACTCCCCACAC
>NZ_JACKZU010000162.1:0-17790 GCF_014222165.1 Nostoc sp. 2RC | reverse complement strand
CCCCCTTCCCTCACCTCACTTCAACCCCAACTCCTCCTTTAATGCCTCTGGCACATTAACTGCTGTGTCTAATCCCCGTACGCTTTCCCACTGCTGCTTTTGACCCCAGGTCATTTGTTCCATGTTGGCGTCGCTGAGGTCAGCACCTCCAAGAATGGCGCTACTGAGATTACTATGGCTCAGATTTGCACCATTGAGCATCGCACCACTGAGGTTACTGCCGCTGAGGTTGGCATTATTTAGGTTGGCATAGCTGAGGTCTGTGCCGAAAAGTATGGCGTCGGTGAGGTCTGCACCACTGAGGTCGGCGTCGTTGAGAATTACACCGCTAAGGTCGGCTTCGTTAAGAGTGACTCGACTCAGGTCTGTGCTGCTGAGGTCTGCACCTAAGAACATTGCACCGTCGAGTCTGGCGTTGTTCAGCTTAGCGCCGTTGAGTTTGGCATAACTGAGGTCGGCGGCGACGAGGATGGCGCTGTTGAGATTAGTACTGAAAAGAATTGTGTCGCTGAGGTTCGTACCGTTAAGGATGGCGTGACTCAAGTCAGCACCGCTGAGGTCACTACGGCAAAGGTCAGCATGGCTGAGGTTGGCGCTGCTGAGGTTGGCGTCACTCAAATTAGCACCAAAAAGGATGGCGTTACTAAGGTCAGTACAGTTGAGGTTGGTACTGCTGAGGTCGGCGCGGTTGAGGTCGGCGCTTTTCAAGTTGGCACGAGTGAGGTTAGCACTACTAAGGTCAGCGCGGCTGAGGTTAGCACCGCTGAGGTTAGCACCGCTGAGGTTAGCACCGCTGAGGTTGGCGCTGCTGAGGTCGGCACCGCTGAGGTTGGCACCACTGAGGTTGGCTGCGCTGAGGTTGGCATCGCCAAGGTTTGCTGCGGTCAGGTTAGCACCGCAAAAGTTGACTCCTGTTAAGTTGGCATCCCCAAGGTAAGCACGGCTGAGGTTGGCGTTGCTAAAGTCTACCCCGGTGAGGTTAGCATCGCCGAGGTAAGCACCGATAAAGTTACCACTTTTGAGAAATTGCCCGATTATGGTGCTAAAGTTCCCAATTGCTAGGGCATCGCTGTAGTTAACAATTCGCAGTAGTTCGGATGTGAAAAAATTATCTGTGTCTGGTTGAGCTGAAGGATAAAAAATAATTTTTTGTTTGAGTCGGTCTTGTTCTTGGGCGTAGCGGTGTAACTCTAGTAGTAAAATCAGGACGTTTAGCCCTGTATATATATCTACCTGTCTGAGTCCGATCGCCACATTTTTTGCTGCCAACTGTAACATTTTTTTCTGAGGTAGGTTATCCTCTGGTGTGGCATCAATAAATTCTCCCTGACACCAGCGACGATAAAAATCTTCTAACCGCCAAAAAAGTAGTTCTGGGTTGATTTTTCGATCTGTAACCACCAAAGCCATCAGTTGGTTGACTATTTCGGGTTTCAGCGCCGCTTCACCCAGTAAATTGTAAATCTCTTCATGTAGTTGGCGATCGCTAACTGCAAAGCATAACCCAGCAGGTTGCCTACTCAATATCTTTTCGTCTATGTTAGAGTTCTCAGTTTTCCCTGTTAATGTCCATTTTTGGATACTTTTTTGCAGTTTTTCACACAATAAATATTCAGGCAAATAATCTTGAACAAATTTAAGGCTTTCGTCTGGTTCTTTAATATTTTTTCTTAGAGGCAAAACTGCTTCGGTTTCCAAAGATGCAGTTTTTGACATCTGTTGTAACCTTGTACCCCTCACATAATTTATCAGCAGTTTCCAGACTTGAGATAAATATGTTGACATTTCTGTGTCCGTTGATACATTTAAAGTAATTGTTGCGATAATCCTTAACTAAGTTAGTTTTGTTCCCACAATGAAGATACTCGTATAAATATTTACTATTATATGCTTTCTAAATTTGTAGTGTGACTTGTCATAGGTATTGCTAGAAGGCGGTTTCAGCCTAAAACTGATACTGTTAATGTCAATGAATTGTCAAGTGAAAAATTATTTCAAAAATCACATAATTTTGCGGTCTTGACAAATTCGTTATATTTTTTTCCCACGATATTTACTGGTGTGATGTAAAAATAATACTTACTCTTTGTGAGAGACGCAATTATTAGGAAAAATACTACTGCAAAACAACACAAAAAATCGAAAAAATGACAATTAAAATTGAAGTCAAACTTTGCTGCTGGATATAAAGCAGGTATTGAATCAACACCACAAGGGCTGCGTACCTTTGCAAAAGTTAAAACTTAACGAAAGATAGTTATTGGGGATGAATGCAATGACCAGATTTGGCTTTTATGTGATTTTGTTACAAGGTTTGTTTTTAGGAATAGTAACGACTAATGCCAAGTCATTGGCTGTGAATAAAGTTAATTCGGAGTTATCTAGCGAACATCAGACAGTATTAGTCACAAACACAAGTAAACAAAACTCTCATCACCCTTCAAAGACCGAAACTTTTTCCAACAAAAACTCAAGCTTATCACTAAAAAATAGCAATAGCCGTCCCCAACAGAGACTAGCAGCAGGGCAAGTTTGGGTAGTTAATCAACATCAACAGGTAGAACCTCAACCCTTTATGTGGGTAGTAAAAGACCTAAAAAAAATAACACAGCAACCATTTTTGCAAGTTATCAAACCATCACAAAAACCGAATTCCAAACCGAATTCTAGTACTAAACCAGAAGCAAAGGGTGATTTACAAGCCTTTGATGAAGTAATCAAAGATACTGTGAAGCAGGGAGGATTGTTTACCCTTTATCAAAATAAAGAAAAGAATAAAATTTATTTAGAAATTAAACCAGAGCAACTAAATAAAAATTTTCTGGCGGCGGCAACCTTGGAATCGGGCATTGGCGAACGGGGTATTTACAGTGGGATGCCTTTGCAAGATTTTTTATTTTATTTCCGGCAAGTGGATAATAATTTACAATTTGTGATTCGCAATGTCAATTTCCGGACTCGTGAGGGAGATCCGCAGGCGCGATCGCTTGCCCGTTCCTTTAGTGACTCTGTTCTCTACAATATTTCTATTAAAAGCATTCATCCGCAACGCAAAACCATTCTCATTGACCTGGGGGATTTGTTACTCACAGACTTAGCGGGATTATCTTCGAGTTTAGGAGTTCCAGGAACCACAGACCAATCATATTTCGGTAATTCTAAAGCTTTTCCCCAAAACATAGAAGTTGAATCTGTGTTAAATTTCTCCGGTGGTAGTGGTAAAGACAGTGAAGTGCCAAGCTTTGCCTCACTAGCTGATAACCGTGGTTTTACGCTACGCATCCACTACAGCCTCTCTCAACTTGCCGATAATAATTATCGCCCCCGCATTGCCGACGATCGCATCGGCTATTTTATCACCGCTTACCAAGATTTATCCAAAGACGATCGCGGCGATTCTTTCGTGCGTTACATCAATCGCTGGAACTTGGAAAAAGAAGACCCAAAAGCAGCAATTTCTCGTCCCAAAAAACCGATTGTCTTTTGGATTGATAACGCTGTGCCCTTAGAATACCGCGATGCCATCAAAGAAGGCATCGTTATGTGGAACAAAGCCTTCCTCAAAGCCGGATTCAAGGACGCCATTGAAGCCCGCCAAATGCCAGATGATGCCACTTGGGATCCAGCAGATATTCGTTACAACACGATTCGCTGGATTAACACGGTAGACGGATACTTTGCAATGGGGCCATCGCGTGTTAATCCATTGACCGGAGAAATTTTAGATGCAGACATTATTGTAGATGCTAGTTTTGTGCGGGCACTCAAGAATGAATATCGCAAAATTATCCAACCCAACGAAGTACAAAATACACAAAATACCACTACTTTAACGGCATTGATGCAAAATCGTTTACTTTGCGCCAATGGTTTAAATGCCAAAGATCAGAATGTACCCCAGCAAAATCAAGGGTTTTTGCGTCATTTATCTAAAATGGCAGGGGAGTACGATTTGTGTTACGGCATGGAAGCAGCGAATCAATTTGCCTTTGGTTCCTTGGCAATGTCACTGCTGCCAGATACTACACCCAATCAAATCCAGGTGAAAGAATATATTAACCAATATTTGCGTTTAATCATCGCCCACGAAGTCGGACATACCCTTGGTTTACGCCATAACTTCCGTGGTAGTACCTTGCTACCACCAGAAGAAATGAATAATACAGAAATTACCAAAACTAAAGGTTTGACGACTTCGGTAATGGATTATATTCCCCCAAACATTGCCCCCCAAGGTACAAAACAGGGAGATTACTTTCCTAGTATGGTGGGGCCTTATGATGAATGGGCGATTAAGTATGGCTACATACCAATTCAGACATCAAATGCAATAGGAGAAAAGCAAGTTTTACAAGAAATTGCTGCACAATCTTACAAACCTGAATTGAGTTATTCCACCGACGAAGATGTGTATGACCTCGACCCAACTGCTGATGCCTGGGATAATAGCGGCAACGTGCTACTTTATTCTCAGTGGCAATTGAATAATTCCCGTGTTATGTGGGATCGTCTGGATAAACGTTTCCCAGTGGATGGAGATAGTTACAGCGATGTCAGCGAACGTTTTACTACAGTATTGGGTAACTATTTTCAGCAAATATACTACACCACAAAATACATCGGCGGGCAGTCTTTCTACCGCGTCCGCCCCAACGAAATCCCCTTGGAAGTTAGCCAACGCCGATTACCATTTGAACCAGTACCAGTAGATCAACAACGTCAGGCTTTAGAAACACTGCAAAAATATCTATTTGCCGAAGATGCCCTCAGCTTTTCCCCAGAACTACTGAATAAATTAGCACCTTCCCGTTGGCGACATTGGGGTAGTTATCCCCAAGTTGGTCGCTTGGATTATCCAATTCACGATTTAGTATTATTGTTGCAGGGTTCTGTGTTGCGAGATTTACTCTCTGGCGATCGCCTTTCGCGTCTCAAGGATATCGAACTTAAAAGTAAGCCAGAAAATGCATTGACTCTTCCAGAATTATTTGACACATTACAGTCAGGTATTTGGACGGAAGTCATCAAACCAAAAGGTAAACCAATGAAGATTGCTAGCTTGCGGCGAGGCTTGCAGAGAAAGTATTTAGACATTTTAAGCAATATGGTCTTGCGAAAAGAATACGTTCCAGAAGATGCTCGCACTTTGGCATGGTATAAACTCAAACAGTTGGATGAGAAACTCAAAGATGTTAATTCTGATGATGAATATACCAAAGCGCATATTCTAGAAACACGCGATCGCATTGAAAAAATCTTGAATGCGCCGTTACAAGGAAATTAAAAAAGTTATAGGTTAGGAGTTAGGAGTTAGGAGTTAATAGTAAAATTCCTAACTCTTATTGTTCGCTGAATATTTTGGCAAAATATATATAGAAAGTCCATACAAGTTGAGAAAAAAGTTGATGTCAGCAGTTAGATAGTTAAATGCAGAGGGCAACATAATAAACAGTTAAACTACAAACAAGAGGTTTATTGTTTGGCAACTGTTCAAGATTCTTTGGTAATAGCTAATCCGTTGCCATCGGGTGATGGATACACATGGACTCTTGCCTCTCGGTTGGGTGAGATGATTTTGGAAATTGAGGCACAGTTTGGTAAACGCGATCGCTCTTGGACTATTCTAGGAATTGAGTTTTGTGATACTGGGCCTCAAACATGGTTCCCAGGAGACTGTGGGCATATTATAATTCAGCTTGGTCTTTCAGCAAGAGAAGATTTAGTTCAAGCCTTATTTCAGCTAGCCCATGAATCTGTTCACCTTCTCGATCCTGTTGTTTACAATTTTGGAACTGTTTTAGAAGAAGGGTTAGCAACACATTTCTCACTCCAGTACATAAAGGAATTTCACCCTCATTACACCACTTCTGATCCGAAGTATGCCGCAGCCGCGAGATTAGCAGCACACTTACTAGATATTAATCCGACAGCCATTAAGGAGCTTCGCTCAAGAGGTATCAAAATTGCAGAAATTAGTGCTAGTCAGCTTTTGGCAGTGTGTCCCAAGTTGCCAAAGTCGATAGTTCTTGCTCTTGTTACACCTTTTCATGATTGGATAGAGTGAGCAATTATTTCTTGCTCTGTTAGTTTTCAAGTATCATAACTATTTAAGAGTTTTCTAGCGAAGTACTTCCATCCTACTTTAGGATTAAGAACGCTTGGTGCTGCTCACTTTACTCATTTAAATTTACAATTGAGGAGGGATAGATACACCCAGGAAAAAGCTAATGACATTCCAAAACTTGCAAAAACAGGCGCTACAATTATCGACTAGCGAACGTTGGCAATTAGTCCAAACTTTGCTGGAATCCTTGCAGCAAGAAACCCGCCCATTAAAAAATAAAGGCAACTTGTCCCGATTGCGGGGGATTGCAAAAGGTTCTGATGCATCAGGTAATGAAGATATTGCAGCAGAATATATTACCTATCTTACTGAAAAGTACCAGTAATGCGACTTTTGATCGATACTAATGTTGTTCTTGATTTTTTGCAAGAACGAGAGCCTTTTGTCGAGGATGCAGCAAGGCTATTTGAGAGGATTGATGCTGGTGAAGTTGAAGGATTTATTGCAGCAACAACAATCACTAATATATATTATATTGTTCGCAGAGCCGCAGGGATGAAAATGGCTCAAGACGCAATTATTCAAGTTCTAACAGACTTACACATTTGTCCGGTTGAACGCACAATTTTAGAACAGGCGATCGCATTAAATTTCGGAGATTTTGAGGATGCAGTACAGTGTGCCTGCGGAATGGCGTATGGAGTTGATGCAATCATAACTCGTGATGCCTCTGGTTTTGTCAATGCTCCGATTCCAGTGATGTCACCTCAAGAATTAGAGAAGATATTAGCTAATGAATAAAACTTTTACTTTTCCCTTGTTCGGTGAGACAGCAGGGAAAGAATTAACTATCCCTGCATATCTGTTTTCTCCTAACTACTCAAAGCTTTTAAAAACCGTTGTAAACTCTTAAACACATTGGGCTTTCTTCCTGGGACAGCGTTGGTTGTTGTTTGGGGTTGTCCCTTCATCAGGATAAGATCCAACTCATCACCCGATGGTTTTGTGGGTAATTCGGCAATTATTTGATATTCACCAGCATTTTCTACCCAAATTTGCCACTGTCCGGGATAGCAGCGATATAAGGCTGTTTGGTCGTCTATGGGCCGCAGGTAATAGGCGGATTCAATGGTATTAATGAAGCGATCGCGGACTTTTCTAGCTGCGTAACCAATACCCACAGTTCCCGAATCTTCCAGGCGGGGATTTAAAAATACTAAAGGGCGATCGCCAATTTCATCACATAATTTTTCTAGCTGCGGTACTTCTACGGCTGTCGGGGTGATAAATAAGAAAATTTCATCCTCTGGCTGAATTTTTGTTTGCAGCGAAGCAGCCCTCCCCGTTCCGATATCTAAAATTTTAAATGGTGCGTCAGCCCAATCACGGCGGGCTAAGGCCGCAGCCCCAGCATCAGCAAAGAAAATCTTCAAGCGAGAATCGTATTCAGCAAACAACGGCACAAATTGTTCCGCCACAGGCATCACTTTCAGTTCTGGGAACAGGAAATCAACTTGTAGGCGATTACAGCCATCTGCAAGGGCGGCTTTGACAGCTGTCTGAGATTGGGCGATGGCATCTTCAAGACTATTGGGAAGTTCACTCATGATTTATTATCGTTGGTTTAGCATTACTTCTATTGTTCCAGCATTGGCTGTGATTTTCGTTAGCACCAACACAAACCCAATGTGAAACCCTTGCTAAAACATGATTTGAAATTTTCTCGCTTCCCATCACCATCCACGTCACCCCACCCCTTAACAAGATGCATCTGGTGAATAGAGGGTCAGATCCCTCGTCTAGCCACAAATTAGTAGAGACGTAGCAATGCTACGTCTCTCATGTTTTTCATCCCTTCCCCTTTACCCTTTACCCTTTACCCTTTACCCTTTACCCTTTGGGTTATTAGACTACTAGCCACCATCATTCACAGCTTTTTTTGGTATGAAATTAGTTATTAGCTGCTAGCTGATTCTGTTTATATTTTTCTGGATCGGTTCGGAGATCCACGTACAAGAAATCAATACTTTCTTTTTCTAAGATTTCTAAGATAGCTAAATTCAAATTTTTCTCAGCATCATAGTAAAGCTTATCATCATTAACAAAGGCAACAATGTTAATGACACGAGCATTATTTTCAATTCTGGAAAAACGGACAATTATCTCTTGCGATAATCCCTGAATATACGAAGGTGTTTCGCGAATAGCATTGCAAATTTTGGCAGTTTGTTGGGCGGAAATATTATCAATTTTGAGAGTTAAACTAATACCCCACTTTAATTCTTCACCAGGATTTTGTGACCAATTTTCTACAATTCCGGTAATCATCCTAGAGTTAGGCATTTTGACAATGGAACCCCATTGGTAGACATGCAAGGTTGTAGTTCTAAATCCAATATTCATTACCTGTACAAAACCCTGCAATCCTGAAACCGAAATCCAATCTCCTTCTCTATAAAGAGAATCAGAGTAGATAATAATTGTACAAAACCAGTCATAGACAATATCTTTCAACAATAAACCTAAAGTAATACCAGCACCACCTAATAGACCAAGCAGTGCCCCAGAGGATTGTCCAAAAAATATTTCACTAACTTTAATAGCAATGACTACAATTGCTGCCGATTGAAATATTTTCGGCATTAAGGGTCTAAGTAATTCATCTAAATCGGTGTCAGTATGTAGTACTAAATTAGCAATTATCTGACCCAAAATAGAAGAGGAGCGATAAATAGCATATGCTATGATAAAAACTACTATTAAATTCAGCGTTCTACCGATTACTTCGCTTAATTGAAAACCTAATTCCTGAGACAAAATTTCCTTAGAAATCCACAGTCCCGCAATTAGAATTAACCAGCTTAAGGATGGCTTTATAATCGCTACTAACTCATCATCAAGGTCGGTTTTGGTTTTTCTAGTGAAGCTTTCAATTGTTTTAACTATAATTGCAACAATAAATATTCTTAAGGTTTGTGCAAGTGTCAAAATAATGATAATGGCTATTATTTTGCCAATCGGTACACTAGAATAGTTGAGATTTTTCAGCGTGTTCCAAAAAAATTCCATAGGTTTCTGCAAATCAACAAACATCAATAATTTTGAGATACATCCAAAATTATAAATACTAAAATTTATCTACTATTTGATAGCAGCTAAAAAATGATTTATGAATCAAGTTTTAATTCAATATTCTCAAAGTAGCAACCTTAAAAATTCAGATAAATAAGGTTAAAAGAATATTACCAAAAACAGTAAATATATGATACTCTTTGATTTTTAAGAAAAATGAATTTTTTGCCTAAAATTTTGCTATATTGTTACTCAACTTTAATTTCAGTATTTATCAAACAGAATAAAGGCGTCAGTCGTCAGGAGTCAGTTGGGTATTTTGTACGACTGGCAGATCGATAATCGGCGTTTTTGCACCCCCACCAAATCGTAGATTTGGTGGTCTTCTCCCAAGGGGAAACACTACAGGAACAATCAGTGGCGAGTCTGAATCCCCTACTGAAAGATTGCTGCATTCTTTTAGCGGTAGCGGGGTGTTTAGCCCATTCTGAATTCTGTATTCTGAATTCTGTATTCTTCTTCAATATTCAGATATAGTTAGACAAAATTTACTTTTTAGAAAAAGAAATATATATTTACAAATAGAATTCTTGTAGGGTGTGTTAGGCGTATATTTTCGATATCATTGGTCACGAAATAACTATCTTAGTGCCTAACGTACCACCGTATGGATGGTGCGTTAGAGCTGAATTTCATTGTCTCTAAATCCCAAATCTTTTCATAGCTGTAACACATCCTACTTAAGATTTACTTTATAAATAGTCTCTCAGCAACGCCTGAAATTTTAGTTAGAACACTCAACGCTTGATAATAGATAAATCTGGGGTTAGTCTCTTTAAAACTTGCTTCAATACCATTGTTGTCCAATCAATATCGGCTTCGGTGGTATCGCGTCCTAATGTGATGCGAATTCCACCCAAGGCGGCTTTTTCGGAATAACCCATTGCTAACAATATCGGACTTGGAGTGAGTTTACCACTGTGGCAAGCAGCACCGGCACTGATACCAATACCGGCAAGATTTAGCTGTCGTACTAAGGTTTTACCGCTGAGTTTTTCGCCATCAGCGTATTCTAAGCACAGACTCACATGATGAGGTAAACGATCGCAGGTATCCCCTGTAGGAATTAAACCAGGAATTTCAGCTAATTGGTCAAAGGCGCGATCGCGTAGCTGAATCAACCGTGGTGTTTCTTTTGGTAATTCCTCTGCTATTAATTCAGCTGCAACACCAAAGCCGGCAATTATCGGTACTGCTTGTGTACCAGAACGCAATCCCATTTCTTGCCCGCCACCACATAATAAAGGCATCAATTCCACACCAGGACGGACATACAGCGCCCCTACACCTTGGGGGCCATAGATTTTATGGCTGGCAAGACTAAGTAAATCTACTGGAAGCTCTTGTACATCTATGCCTAAACGTCCCGCAGCTTGCACTGCATCTGTATGGAACAAAGCACCATGCGATCGCGCAATTTTTCCCAATTCTGCAATTGGTTGTACAGTGCCAACTTCACTTTGACCGTAAATTATGGAAACCAACACTGTATTATGTTGCAATGCCGCCTTTAAGTCCAAGGGGTTGACTTTACCTTTGGTATCTACATCTAAGCGTGTAACTTCCCAACCCCATATTTCCAACAATCGCGCTGTCTCAGAAATTGCAGAATGCTCGACACTGGAGATAATTATATGTCGCGGAACAGTATACAAGCGAGCGACACCCATAATTGCTAGATTATTTGCTTCAGTACCCCCAGAGGTAAAAACAATCGATTCTGGAGTGGCGGCGTTAATTAAGCAAGCAACTTGGATTCTGGCTTGTTCCACAACCGTTGCAGCCCGTTTTCCCCACTCATGTAAGCTAGAAGGATTCCCCCACTGTTGAGTGAGGATTGTTTGCATAACTGCGATCGCTTCTTTGCGAGTGGGAGTAGTCGCACTGTAATCTAGATAAATTTGCATATAACCGATAATGATGAGAACACACGCTGGCAATAGACTGCTGATTTTTTTTAGCAAATCTGAGAAAATCTCTGTAATTTTGGATGTTCGAGTGAGTTTTTCTTGCCTGGGAAAGCTATTTTTTTACTTCATCTCATAACCCCAAATTTTGGGAATGATAAACATGTCCCCTCTCAATCCATTTTTAACAGATTACAGTGCAACTTTTATCTAGACAAAGGTTTTTTTTATATATCTTTTTACCGATATTTGCCCTCGCCGGTTGTCAACGAGTCCAGTCATCTAATAAACTTCTACCAGCTTTACCACAAGATCCCTTAGTTAAAGTTTATTTTAACCATTCTCAAGCTTCAGAATATCAAGAAGCTTACCGCCAGCAAACTCGGTTGGGAGATGACTTAGAAAAACAAATTGTTGATGCTATTTCTCAAGCTAAATCTACAATAGATGTAGCGGTGCAAGAATTACGTTTACCTAAAATCGCCCAGGCATTGGTTGATAGACAAAAAGCTGGAGTTAAAGTCAGGTTAATTTTAGAAAATACCTATAGCCGACCTTGGAGTAGTTTTACACCAGAAGAAGTAAGTAAATTAGATAAAAGAGAGCGAGAACGCTATCAAGAATTTTATCAATTCATCGATATTAACCACGACAATCAACTAACTCCCGCAGAAATAAATCAAAGAGATGCTTTAATAATTTTACAAAATGCAAACATTCCCTGGCTGGACGATAAAGCAGATGGTTCAGCTGGTAGTAGTTTAATGCACCATAAGTTTGTAATTGTAGATAATCGCATTGTAATTATTACTTCCGCCAATTTCACCTTGAGCGATACTTCTGGTGATTATACAAATCCTAGCAGTTTAGGGAATGCCAATAATTTATTGCAAATTGACAGCCCAGAATTAGCATCTTTATTTACACAAGAGTTTAACATTATGTGGGGCGACGGCCCAGGAGGTAGGCCAGATAGTCGATTTGGTCTTAAAAAACCACAACGCTTACCGCAACAAATCACATTAAATAAAACTAAAATTACTGTGCAGTTTTCTCCTACTTCTCCTACTCAACCTTGGAGTCATAGCAGTAATGGTTTAATTGGCGAAACTTTAGATTCAGCAACAAAATCTATTGATTTAGCTTTGTTTGTTTTTTCCGAACAGCGTCTAGCTAATATCTTGGAAAATCGACATCAACAAAATGTCCAAATTCGAGCTTTAATTGAACCACAATTTGCTTATCGTCCTTATAGCGAAGCATTAGATATGATGGGAGTTGCTCTCAGTAATAAATGTAAATATGAACTTGACAATCATCCTTGGAAAAATCCAATTACCACTGTAGGCGTACCTACATTACCAAAAGGAGATTTATTACATCATAAGTTTTCCGTTATTGATAATCGAACAGTAATTACAGGTTCTCATAATTGGTCTGATGCAGCCAATAACGGTAATGACGAGACACTTTTAGTCATTGAAAGTCCAATTGTTGCTGCTCATTATGTGCGAGAATTTGCGCGTCTTTATACCAAAATTAAACCTGGGTTACCACCAGGAATTCAACAGAAAATTCAAGCACAGCAAACAAAATGTTCTCAGGTAAAAATATCTTCCTAAAATTCAGTTTTTATTCACAAAACAATCGTTCATAACCCTGGCTTGTTTAATCACCAGGGTTATTGTCTTTAAAAAAGTTCAGTTGATTTGAAGACTTACGCACTGTCAATATTGTCATTGCAACCAAAACAAAGTGTAGGAAAGCAATCATAGCATCAGGGGGGATTACTACGCTATCTCTCGTAATCAGGAAATTACCTGATTTTTGCGTAAATCGTGTATTTAAAATATTTTCAGGTAATTCTCAGACAAAATTAATTTAATTGAGATGAATTACATATAAATTATAATTAGACAGGCTATCAAAATTGGGATAAAAATACAATAAAGGACAGCAAATTTTTGGCGATAACTAATTTCTGTAGGTTAGCCATAAGATAGAATGATATAAATAATTACAGGTTTGTAATAAGGACTAAAGTCCTTACTACGAACTATTTAGATTACTTCACACAGGTTGTTTTTTCCAGTCGTTTTACTTAGCTAAGAATTAAAACTTAATATAGCAGTCCTAAATCATTTGTGAAAATTCTATATCTCTTTTTCCTTTCTTCCCTTTGTGTCCTTGGCGTTCTTCTCTACGAGACGCTGCGCGTTGGCGAAAGCCTCTCGTAGAGAAGGCGGTTCGTTTCCTTACTTATATTTTTCACAACTCATTTAGGATTGCTATATACGCTATTCTTTACTCACAATTTTATTTTTCAAAACATTAAAGCAGTGAAGCAAATAAAAAAAAATTGGCTAAATTTAGACCCATTTTCATTACAGCTACGCCTAACACTTGGTATTACTGGCTTTTCGGCTTCAGTATTAGGTGGTGTGGCTACATGGACGAGTTGGAAAACCCAAGAAGTTTTAATTGATAATCATAAACATAATATAGAACAGATAGCTAAACGTTTACCGCGAGATGTACAAATTTATAGTGAAATGATGCAACCTGAAACCGGGTTACAGAAGGCTATCAATAACTTAACGAATCACAATACATTATTATGGGTAAAAAATTCGGAAAATCAAATTTTAGTACAATCTAGTACTTTAACTTTATTATCTAATTCTCTGGTATCGGAGTTAATGTCTTTAACGAAAATGCCAATTAAAGCACAAGTTTATCAAATTAATCAAAATTATTTTATTTTATGTGGTAGTTCTATAGAAGTGCAGGGTAGATTACTGGGGAATTTATTTATAGCTAAAGATATTACCCGCGAACAGAAAATGTTAGTGGCGATGGTACGGAGTTTAGTGATGATTAGCGTGTTTGCAATTATTATTTTAACAGTTGCGATCGCCATTTATATTAAGCATTCCCTACAGCCTTTACGTCAGCTAAATCAAATGGCTGCTGTGATTTCCCCAGAAGATTTAGGAGAACCACAATTATATCTCGATAATGCACCAAGCGAAGTTAAAGAATTAGCTCAAACTTTAACCATGTTACTGTCGCGTCTTTCGCAATCGTGGGAGCAAGAAAAAGAATTTGTTAGTAATGTTTCTCACGAATTACGCACACCTTTGACAATTGTACACGGTTACTTACAAAGCGTTTTACGACGGCAAAATAACTTAACTCAAACTCAACAAGAAGCTTTAGAAACTGCTGCATCAGAAGCCGAACGTACTATTCGTCTGCTACAAGATTTACTTGATTTAGCAAGAGCAGATAGTGGTCATCTACATTTTCAAATGAAATCTTATATTTTAAATGACTTAGTTGAAGAAATTGTAGTGATGGCAGAAAAATATAGCGATCGCCAAATTAATATTGAGTCTACAATTTATCCAATTGAAGCAAAAGTAGACTACAGTCGTCTCAAACAAGTATTACTGAATTTAATTGATAATGCTGTAAAATATTCGGAAGCTGGCACACCTATAATTTTTAAATTAGACCAACTTCCAGGTAAAGTAATTATTCAAGTTTGTGACAACGGTTATGGAATTCCCCTACAACATCAAGCACGTATTTTTGAAAGATTTTACCGCGTAGATGAATCTCGCTCTCATACCACTGGAGGTTCTGGTTTAGGTTTATCAATCGTCAAGACACTTGTAGAAGGTATGGGTGGTAATGTCAGCGTACAATCCAAATTAGAAGAAGGGAGTATTTTTACAATTACTTTACCAATTTAATTAAATAGAATTCAGAAGTCAGAATTCAGAATTCAGAAGTCAGAAGCCAGAACAGAGTTTTCAGTAAAGTGTATTACAGTTAAAATAAGATAAAAATACTTGTAGAGATGGCGATTTATCGCGTTTTTGAAACCCACAATTTTGTATAATTAGCCTTTAATCTAAGCGTATTTGTTTGTATCTGTCTTTTTATTTAAAAAGATGTTCTTTATTGACTTGCACGTTATTCTATATGTAAAAGTGCGGATTTTACTAACAAAGTCCGCACTTAAAACATATAAATTCTGACTTCTGAATTCTGACTCCTGAATTCTGAATTCTGACTCCTGACTCCTGACTCCTGAATTCTGACTCCTGAATTCTGACTCCTGAATTCTGACTCCTGAATTCTGACTCCTGAATTCTGACTCCTGAATTCTGACTTCTAACCTTTATCAGGAATATCAATTCTGGCTGTTCCAATAGGAATATCTCCGTTTAATCCAACTCTTTTCGCAGTTACTCCATAGAGTAAGATTTTTTCAAATGGAATTCTTCTTTGTACGCCAGTAAATTGTACTTCCACAGAACCACCAGAATTTACAGGCTGGTCAAAGGTGATTGACACACGTTCTTTATTAATCTCTGTTTTAGCTGCAATTTCTTGACCAGACTGGTCTATAATTCTAACTTTATCAAAGCTTTCCATCTGGGTTGGTAAGGAAATCATTAAATCTTGTAAAGACATGCCAACTACTGCTACTCTAATAAAATGAGTATCATTTCTGACACCAGAATTAGTGATATGAGGAACGTTTACCTTCAATGCAATTTGAGAAACTGTATGTGTATCAGAATTTGATTGTTGATACTTTACAGGTGTAGCTATAGCCGCAGCAGATGTAGTGAGTATTAAAGCAGATAAACTACCAAAAATTAAACCTTTCATTATTGAATCCTAGCTTTTGTATCAACTAAACTTCTTAATGATTAGATTCCAACATCACTATGAGTTTTAGCTAATGCATAAATTAAAGTATTCTGAGATTTCCAGGTGAATTTTATGAGAAAAATATTTTAATTGAGACGGTACAAAAAAGCTCGCAAAATCAGGTTTTACAGTTTTTCAGCAAAAATTATCACTTTATTCAGCAAAAACTCATTTTTCTGACGCTCATACATATTAAAGTGCGAACGATATATAAATTTTGGTATCAAATATATTACAGCTGGGTCAATTTAACATCTTTATTTTGAAATCATTTATTTAGGAGTAAAAAATGACAGCACACATTCTTTTAGTCGAAGATGAAGTCAAACTAGCGCGATTTGTGGAATTAGAACTGAGTAGTGAAGGATACAAAGTTAGCATAGCCCATGATGGAATTACTGGATTGACTTTGGCGCGGGAGTCGTCGCCAGATTTAGCCGTCCTTGATTGGATGTTACCAGGACTCTCAGGTGTGGAAATTTGCCGTCGTTTGCGAGCCACAGGTAACACAGTACCAGTAATCTTATTGACAGCAAAAGATGAAGTTAGCGATCGCGTCGCCGGATTAGATGCAGGAGCCGATGATTATGTAGTCAAACCCTTCAGTATAGAAGAACTACTAGCAAGAATCCGCGCTCATTTACGCCGTACTCAAGAAACCGACGAAGACTTATTACAGTTTGAAGACTTAAGCTTAAATCGCCGCACTCGTCAAGTATTTCGTGGTAAAAGAAGCATTGAATTAACAGCAAAAGAATTTGATTTATTAGAATATTTGCTTTCACATCCCCGTCAAGTATTTACCAGAGACCAAATTCTTGAAAAAGTTTGGGGTTACGACTTCATGGGTGATTCTAATATCATCGAAGTCTATATTCGTTATCTACGCCTGAAATTAGAAGAAAATAAGGAAAAACGCCTAATTCACACAGTACGTGGCGTAGGTTACGCACTGCGCGAGTAATACAATTTTAGATTTTAGATTTTGGATTGAGAATAGCTTTGATGAATCTTGATTTAGCGAACGTTCCCGCGTCTTTGCCATCACTCAATACAGTTAAGATAAACCTGTTTTTTCTTCCCCTATTCCCTATTCCCCATTCCCTGTTCCCTTACCTTTACAAACAAACTGTCTTAACCGAAGCATATTGCCCTATCACTGATGAATCGCACCATCAGGCATAATTGCTCCAGCTAAATTAGCACCAATTAGTTTAACCAGAAGCCTTTCACCAGAACGAATTCGCGCTCCAGTTAAATCCGCTCCCCGTAAATCGGCTCCACTAAGATCCGCACCAATTAAATTAGCAGCACGTAAATTTGCTTCCCTGAGATCCGCTAAAAGTAAGTTGGCTCGAAACAAATTAGCTTCAGATAAATTCGCTCCTCTGAGATTAACTTTGTGCATAAAAGTATCGCTGAGATTAGCACCGCTCAAATTGGCATAACTGAGATTTCTGCCAGATAAGTCTTTATTGCTCAAATTTGCTCGACTATAGTCTTTGCCACTCAAATCTGGATTGTGCTTTGACGGTGGCTGCTTAATTTGAGATGTTGTTTCATAATGAAACGGTGATGGCGATGGCTTCTGTGTGCTTTGATGCTTGGTTTTTACAGAGCGCAATTTTTCACGAGCTTCATTAATTGCTTTGAGCTTATCCTGTGCCTTTTGTTGTAAGCGGAGATTTTCCTTCGGAATGCGATCCGGATGCCAAACAAAGACTAAATCTTTATAAGCCTGGTTCACTTCCTCAAGCGTTGCCCCAGGCTCTAATTCCAAAATTCTATAGTACCGCTCCAGATCGCTCATACGTCATTTTGGTACACAATCAACTTAATTATGAGTTATGCAGCGGTCTATCGGCTGCATGTTTTATTATTTGGGCATTGGGCATTGGGCTTTCTAGGAAGTGTGGGAGGTGTGGGAGGTGTGGGAGGAAGGAGGGGGAAGCATAAATT
>NZ_JACKZU010000161.1:0-17826 GCF_014222165.1 Nostoc sp. 2RC | reverse complement strand
GCAATAATTAATACAAGTTAAAAATTCCAAAAACTGATATTTATTACAACTTTCAAAAAAATTAATAGAGATAATGGGGGCAGAAGAAATCTAAAAATTTGCGCTCGGAGACGGATAATGGTAGCGATCGCAGAGAACGTTCAACATCGGCTAACTATACAAACTGTAGAAATTGCCCCTAATACAACAGCGATTCGCTCTCTTGATTGGGATCGCGATCGCTTCGATATCGAATTCGGACTGCAAAATGGTACAACCTACAATTCATATCTCATTAGGGGCGAACAAACAGTTTTAATTGATACTTCTCACCAGAAGTTTCGCCAGCTGTATTTAGACACCTTAAAAAGTCTTGTTAATCCCAAGACAATAGATTACATAATTGTTAGTCACACAGAGCCAGATCATAGCGGCTTAGTGGAAGATGTGCTTCAGTTAGCGCCGAGAGCCACTGTTTTGGCTTCTAAAGTTGCGTTGCAATTTTTGGAAGGTTTAGTACACGATCCATTTTCCAAACGGATTGTTAAAAGTGGCGATCGCATAGATATTGGCAAAGGACACGAAATCGAATTCGTGAGTGCGCCTAATCTGCACTGGCCGGACACAATCTTTAGCTACGACCGTAAAACCCAAATCATCTATACCTGTGATGCCTTTGGGATGCACTTTTGTGACAATCGCACCTTTGACGAAGATTTAGAAGCCATCGAAGCTGACTTTAGATTTTACTACGACTGCTTGATGGGCCCCAACGCTCGTTCTCTGCTGAATGCCATGAAGAGAATGGGTGAATTAGGGAAAATTAATATTATCGCCAACGGTCACGGCCCATTACTGTATCACCATCTAGACGTTCTCACTGGATGTTACGAAACTTGGAGCCAAAGACAAGCCAAAGCAGAAACAACAGTTGGCTTATTCTTTGTTTCAGATTACGGACATGCTGAACGCCTTGGTCATGCAATTGCCGAGGGAATTCAGAAAACAGGAGTTGGGGTAGAAGTCTTAGATCTGAGTACAGCCCAAAGCCAAGAAATTCAAGAGCTAGCTGGTAGAGCCTCTGGCATCATTATTGGTATGCCACCAAGCACCAGCGCCGCCGCTCAAGCTAGCATCAGTTCCCTATTAGCGGTAATTCGCAACAAGCAAGTGGTTGGGCTATTTGAATGCTATGGCGGAGATGATGAACCCATTGATACACTGCGGAGAAAATTCATCGACTTGGGTGTGAAAGAAGCCTTCCCTGCCATTCGCATTAGAGAAGCTCCCACCGCATCGACATTCCAACTGTGTGAAGAAGCCGGTACAGACTTGGGTCAATTGCTGGTGCGCGATCGCAACATCAAGCAAATCAAATCCATCGATGTGAACCTGGAAAAAGCCCTGGGTCGGATTAGCAACGGACTATACATCGTCACCGCCAAAAAAGGTGACGTTAGCAGCGCCATGCTAGCCTCCTGGGTATCGCAAGCAAGCTTGCAACCATTGGGATTCACAATTGCCGTAGCCAAAGACCGCGCCATTGATTCCTTAATGCAAGTAGGCGATCGCTTCGTCCTCAACGTGTTGGAAGAAGGCAACTATCAAGAACTTAAAAAGCACTTCCTCAAACGCTTGCATCCTGGTGCTGACAGATTTGCCGGAGTGAAAACTCAAACTGCCAAAAACGGCTCCCCAATTCTCACCGATGCCTTAGCATACATGGAATGTGAAGTCCAGAGCAGTATGGAGTGCAGCGACCACTGGATTGTATACTGCACCGTCCAAGACGGTCGTGTCTCCAAAGCCGATGCATTGACAGCCATTCGTCATCGCAAAGTTGGAAATTATTACTAGGGAATAGGGAGTAGGGAGTAGCGAATAGGGATTAGGTACTGGGTACTGAAACAATTCTTCCCCATTCCCCTTTCCCCATTCCCCTTTCCCCTTTCCCCTTTTCTCCATCCAAAATTCTCCTACCTCACTCAACACCTATGATCAATTCCAAGCCACGCGACGTACAAGTTTTACCAATTGCTACAAATAGTAAGGCTCTCAGGGCACGTAGTTGGTCACGTCTGCGGTTTGAAATTGAATACGCACTTGAAAGAGGTACTACCTCCAATTGCTATTTAATTGAAGCTGATAAAACCGCACTCATCGATCCACCGCCAGAAAGCTTTACGGAAATTTATTTAGAAGCATTGCGGCAAACTTTAGATTTGACACGTTTAGATTACGTAATCTTAGGTCATTTTAATCCCAATCGAGTTGCAACCCTCAAAGCAATTTTAGAATTAGCACCACAAGTAACTTTTGTTTGTTCTCTTCCTGGTGCTAACAATTTGCGTGCTGCTTTCTTAGACCGGGATTTGCAAGTCTTGGTGATGCGGGGGAAAGAAACTCTGGATTTGGGCAAAGGTCATGTTTTAAAATTCCTTCCTATTCCTAGTCCGCGCTGGCCGGAAGGACTTTGTACCTACGACCAACAAACTCAAATTCTCTACACAGATAAGTTGTTTGCAACTCATATCTGTGGGGATGAAGCCTTTGACGATAATCCTGAGGCCCTTAAAGAAGACCAGCGTTATTACTTTAACTGTCTGATGGCTCCCCAAGCTCGTCACGTGCAAGCGGCTTTGGAGAAAATATCAGACTTGCAAGTGAGAATGTATGCTGTGGGTCACGGGCCAATAGTACGCACCGGCTTAATCCAGCTGACTAAAGCTTATGGAGAATGGAGTTGTTCTCAAAACGATCGCGAAATTTCCGTGGCTTTACTTTATGCTTCGGCTTACGGAAACACAGCGACTTTAGCACAAGCCATCGCCCTGGGACTGACCAAAGGCGGAGTGGCGGTGAAATCAATTAACTGCGAATTTGCCACCCCTGATGAAATTCGCATTAACTTACAAGAGTCAGATGGTTTTATCATCGGTTCTCCCACCATCGGCGGTCATGCACCAACTCCCATTCATACTGCTTTAGGTATTGTGTTATCGAGTGGTGACAACAGCAAACTGGCTGGGGTGTTTGGTTCCTACGGCTGGAGTGGCGAAGCATTCGATTTAATTGAAGGTAAACTCCGGGATGCTGGATATCGTTTGGGATTTGAGACTCTGAAGGTGAAATTTAAGCCTGATGATGTGACTCTCAAATTCTGTGAAGAAGTAGGTACAGATTTTGCCCAAGCCTTGAGAAAGGCGAAAAAAGTGCGCGTACCCCAACAAGCTGCAACTCCAGTGGAACAAGCTGTGGGTCGAATTGTTGGTTCCGTTTGCGTGCTGACAGCAAAGCAAGGAGAAGTATCTACTGGAATGCTAGGCGCTTGGGTTTCTCAAGCTACCTTTAATCCACCTGGAATTACTGTAGCGATCGCCAAAGATCGAGCAATGGAATCTTTAATGTATTCTGGTGGTAAATTTGCCTTAAATATTCTACCTGAAGGCAATCATCAAGATTACATAAAGCATTTCCGTAAATCTTTTGCCCCTGGAGAAGACCGATTTGCCAACTTTAGCACAGCAGTTGCAGATAACGGCTGTACTGTTCTTACCGACGCTTTGGCATATTTGGAATGCTCAGTTAACCAACGTATGGAATGCGGCGACCACTGGGTTGTATATGCAACTGTAGATGAAGGTAAGTTGCTCAAACCTGATGCTGTAACTGCTATCAACCATCGTAAAACCGGCACTCATTACTAAAGTGTTGGGCATTTTTGTTGATTGTTGACGGTTGACGGTTGACTGTTAACCGTCAACATATATATATGGGGGCGAAGGTTTGTTCGCCCCCATTATGGTTTATTTTGATAATCGTTGCCAAGATAGTTTCTTTGTTTGTTCGTCCCAATGCCAGCGTAATAAATTGGCGGTTTGAGCCGGGGCAATTCCTGGTAAACCAATTGCTTTTCTAGGTGCATTGGTAGCTAATAAAATCGCACTTTCTACATCGCAAATTCCCCACTTTAACAAATTCTCGACTCCCACTAATAACGGTAAAGTGGTTCCTGATAATGTGCCGTCTGGTAGTCGTGCTGTACCATTTTTGACTTCAATTTGTCGGCTGTCCCAAGGATATACCCCATCGGGTAATCCCAGAGGTGCAAGGGCATCGCTCACCAAAAACAGCCCTTTTTCTCCATCGCTGGCGCGCAGTAAAATTTGCAGCATGATGGGTGAAACATGCTCTCCATCGGCAATAAAACCACACATAACATTAGGATGAGTAATTGCTGCCCCTAGTAACCCAGGTTGGCGATGATGTAGTGGTGGCATAGCATTAAAGGCGTGGGTTACCATCGTTGCGCCTAGTTCAAAGGCACGTTGCGCTTCCGTTGCCGTCGCCTGGGAATGTCCTAAACTAATGGTAATTCCCAAAGAACGCAAATATGGAATAACTTCACCACTAGGATCTAATTCCGGTGCTAAGGTGATAACTTTGACAAAAGAGGCATAATCTCCCAAAACCCGCTTTACCTCTTCAATGGTGAGGGGTAAGAGATACTCTTGTGGGTGTGCGCCGCGTTTCTGGAAATTCAAAAATGGCCCTTCTAGATGTACTCCGAGAATTTTGGCGGATGACTTTGCCCCCAAACTGGATTTTTCAATAAAATTAGCGATGACTGCAAGCGATCGCTGAATATTTTCCACCGAAGTTGTCACAAGTGTTGGTAAAAATCCATCTACTCCTACATCCCACAAATATTGCGTTATTTTTTCCAACAAATGAGCGTTTTCAGTCTTCAAATCAGGAAATGCCAATCCCAAAGCACCGTTAATTTGTAAATCAACGCCGCCAACAGAAATCCAATCACCTGCTACATTTAGTAGGGGCGTAGAGCTGTGCGCCTCTGAAGTATTCATTGGTAAGATTTGCTCAATTATTCCCTGTTGATTAATCAAGAGCATTTGCAAATCTTTGTAAGTGGGCACTCTAGCATTGATAATTTTTAGGGCACTTTGTATTGCTTGAGTCATCACATCCGCGAGAATATAGCTAAATCTGATTGTAAAAGGGACTAGGGAGATGAGGGAGACAAGGGGACAACGAGAATAATTCCTCAGTCAACAGTCAACAGTCAACACTCCCAATGCCCAATAACTAATGACTAATTCTATGACTCCTTTAGTAGGTATTATCATGGGCAGTGATTCTGATTTGCCCACCATGAAAGATGCGATCGCAGTTTGTGAGGAATTTGGTGTTGAAACTGAAGTGGCGATAGTTTCGGCTCATCGTACCCCAGAACGTATGGTGGAATATGCTAAACTCGCACACCAACGCGGTATTAAAGTAATTATTGCTGGTGCTGGTGGTGCGGCTCATCTACCTGGAATGGTAGCTTCTTTAACTCCTCTTCCTGTCATCGGTGTTCCTGTAGCTACCCGTAACTTGCAAGGTTTGGATTCTTTGTATTCAATAGTACAAATGCCTGCTGGTATTCCTGTAGCAACAGTGGCCATCGGTAATGCCAAAAATGCTGGACTTTTAGCAGTACAAATACTGGCCACAGTACAACCACAATTGCTGGCAAAAGTCCAACAATATCGCCAAACTTTATCTGAATCAGTACTCGCTAAGCAAGCCAAACTAGAAGAACTCGGTTATGAAAAATATTTACAGCAGTAGCGATTGTTGATACTAGGTTAAATGGGTGGGATAATTACTAAGTTTCTACTTCCTGCCAGCCTTTGATAGCTCCTACAATAAAAGCGCCTGCGGGGTTATCAATCGCTTTCTCAAAAGCAGCTAAACCACCTTCTTTAATAGCATTTATGACTCGCTGTTTTAAAGTTGGGTCATTTTCAATTTGTTCTATGGCTTTTGCAGCTATTACCATTTGTTATGATGTGGTAATAATAGGGTAAGATGTACATTTTCCAAAAAACGGTGTCATAGACTACTATTTTTGAGCGATCGCAGAACTTTTCGGTCTACTGACTATATATCAAACCTTTTATGCTTTTCTAAGTTATCCATTTGTGTATTGACTTTTTGCAGGAGTTCTAAAGCGGGTCGCGATACTTCACGATCCATACTTAAGGTCAACAAACAACCAGGACACTTGAAGTCTGCCTGAGAGAGTAAACTATATATCGACATTTCTATAAAAAAACCGCATTCAGGACATGGGATTCCAGGGGTGCGCTGCTGTTTCCCTTGGTTCTCTTCTCTTTGTTTCATTGGCTTAATTTTCTCAATTAATTATTGGTTATCTGGACAACAGGGATTTTTTACGCAACTTAGGTCACACTTTCCGCTTTTTCCTCTGTTGCACTGGCTCCTATGGTAGTAGATTTTTTGTTGCTACTAACATCCGTAACATTAGTACTATTTTCAAACACTCTCATCAACCTGATCATTCCAATTGGTAAATCTGCTTGCTTCATTTTCACAGTCACCTTCATATTTGCATCGACGGATGGGATAGGTTTTCCATCCTCGGATTTTCCTGCTGCTGGGGCTAATCGTGCCTTCATGCCCTCATAGGGGGGATTAGCGGTCGGGTTGCTTTGATCCGCTTCAGTTCGAGTTTTATTCGGGTCAAACGACTCTGGAAGTTTGGGGGGAACTTCTGTAAAAACGCGAATGTTAAATTCAAACTCTGCGGTGTCAATCTGTAGCAGTGGTAGGGGAATAAGTGACAATAGAGGAACTTCTACACAATATTCCCGACCAGCTTGCTCGTACCGAAAAGTCACCATTTTGAAGCTGCGTCCTGGCTTTTTAATCTGCCTTTCCGTCATCTCTCCTGTGGTGGTTTCATTTTCCTCTTCCAACCCATATTTGTGGAAAAACTCCACAAATTTGACACCTGCATCAAAGTCAGCCGAGAGTGTAGCAATCAGAGGTCCAGCAATAAGCTCTCGAAAACTAAGAACTGAATCTTCTTCTAATGCCATAATCTATTTTCTTGTATAACTTATTATGATTTTTTCTCTTTCAATGCTTTGCGTAAGCGGATTTTTGGAAAAACATTAACAGGAAAACTAATCAATCGTTTTGATAACACCAGTACTAACTATTCAGTGACTTTTTGTAAACTTTGACCAGACTCGGCGATCATCCATCGGTAGCTCTGCAAACCTGCCTTAATTTTTAGAGTTGAAACCATGTCAATTGGCAAATCCTTTAAGGTTGCTGGATTAACAACAATATCTGCATTAGGAACACCTGGCATTACAACAAGTAGAGATTTTACATAACTGCTAGTACTATATTTATCAATTATCTGATTGAACGAATTCTCAATATTTATCCTAATGGAATCCATGTCTTTGTCTGTTTTATCAAAAGCTTTTTTTGTTAAATCTAATAATTTTTTAAAATCCTCATGTGCTAGGACACCTTTCTGTAGAACAGCTAAAATTATTTGTTTTAAATCAGACTCACTTACCCATTTTTTGTTTCGTAAATATTGCTTCTTGCCTTGTTCAAAAATCGATTCATTCATAAGTGTAATTAAAGCATTTTTATACGAATCTCCTTCTATTTTTAAGTCTAACTCTTGCCAGTACTTGATTGCCTCTTCGCGTTCATTATTAGGCTGTGATGATGCTGCTTTTTCAGATGGTATCAAGGTAGGGAGAGCTTGGGGGGTTGCAGTAGTCTCAGCGTTGCGTGCAGGTATATTGAGAGCGTGAATAACTTTTTTTACTTCTTCTAGTGCTTCGTTAACTATTTTAGTCGCAAGTTCTATACACTTTGCTTGTGTACCCTCAATATCTAAGGCAGTCTTATTTTCATTTAATTTTTCAACTGCAAATTTTAGATCTAGTTCGATTTCCTGCAATATTCCAGACGGAACTTGAAAATTTCCTAAAATATTATCTTTTTCAGATTCGTACTTGTTGTACTTACGACTGAGCTGGCTTGAATATTCATTTGCTAAATCTTGAGCCGTTGTTAAATCATTCAATATTGCCGCAACAAGTTGGCTAAGTAACATCTTTCCACTTCTCCAATTTGGTAAAACGATAACCCAGCCCAAAAAGCTGGGTTTCAAATAAGCAATAGAAACAAGCACTAAATTACTACTAATTTCACAAATTTCTATTTATTTTTAGTATTTATGCTTGTTTTAGCAATTTTGGAATAGTCACTGGTATCCTTTTCTTAACAGCAGCAAATGTTACCTCTAATTCCAGAGTTTTTTCAGATGTATCATTTGTAGTAGGAGTTGCAGGGGGGGTGAACTTGACTGTAAATTCTACCTCTCCATCTGCATTACTTGGCGGAATAGTCGTAGGTTCTATTGCAAAGGTATATGGAGTTGTCGGCGTTTGATCTGGTAATGTTACTGTAATTGTTTTACCAGATGCACGCTTACCTTGGTTATCATAGACCGTAGCTGTAAATCGAATAGTGCGTTCTGTAGATGGATCGGTTATGGCTAGTCTTTCAGGCGTTAAACGAAAAGTTTCTTTTGCTTCTGTTGGTGCGATGCTCTGTTCTAAGATATTGAGAACCTTCGCTAGTCCAGCTGGCATACTTTCTTGCTTTGCATGAATATGAACGTCCATAGTGTACTCAACGGAGTACTTGGAGTCCTGTGTTGCCTTAGAATCTTTTTTACTCGAATAACTGGCTTCAAAGTGAGCTTTAGCCGAAAAAGGTCCGTAGCCAATGGATGCGTCTAAACCTCCACTCGCTTTTGTTTCTGATGAACTAGAATCTTCTTGGTGTGTTGATGCCGCAGCACTGATGCTGGCTTTAAAATTAATATCTACCTCATCTACTGCTAAATAAGGAATAGGAACAATTGTTAACAAAGGAACCATCAGTTTGGTTTCTCTGCCATCAACATAGTAAATAAACTCTACTTGGATAGGGCGGCGATTTTCAGCAGGTCCTGTTAAGCCAACATTCTGGATAAAATCTACTGTCGATTTTGCAGCATTGACTTGAGCTTCAATGGCTGCATTTAAAGGTCCTCCCATCAATGAAGAGAATGGAATACCTTGTAAAGCGCTTGTTGCTACAGTTGAAGGAGTTGTATCAATTGGCATTGCTGTTTTACCAGTTCCTTTTTTTGCTTTGTATTTTTAAGACGCTTTGAGTAGGCAACTTCTGAATTTTTTGAATTAAAGTTCTTTTTTTACAGCTTGAGAAACTTCTGAACGTTTGAGCGTCTTTTCATCCTCAAACTATACCAAGCGCGATGGCTCTCCTTTGTCCCCAGTTCAACTAAAAAGCGATCGCCTCCCCCAAACAAGAAAAGCGATCGCCTTCCCCAAACAAGAGATGCGATCGCACCCCTTGATCTCCATCTCAATCAAAAAGCGATCGCTTTTCTGCAATTAAAAGGAGGATCGATTGCCACCCTAACTGCCTAACAATTATCCTGAAAAGCGATCGCTTCATAATTCAACTTTCTGCCAGTTGCCTAGTAGAGTTTGTGAACTCACGCTAGAGCTCGCAGCCCATACAGTTGCTTCGGGGAAGTCTTTTTTTACTGTCTCTGCAAAGTTCTTGTAGCCAAGGTATGCTTGTTGTTCATCTGATGCGGTAGAGCAGGCTAGAATGTATACTATTTTCTTTGTTTTCCAATCTAGATCCTGTGTTTTAAAATCGTCTTTATATCGAGACCAAACTTTAAATCCGCTTAAACTATCGCCAGACCCATGACCTACAATCACCAATACTTCTTGGTCTTGACCTCCATTTCCCTCTAATAACGTATTAGAAGGAGTTATGAATCTGTAGTGTCCATTAGGTGACGTAATGACTCCTACGTTACCTTGAATCACTGAATTCACTGCTTGATTAACAGCCGTATCTTCGCTTTCGGTGGTTATGATGTCGTACATAATAAATCTCCTCAGTTTGGTTTTTTGATGGAACAATAAAGCCAACACTTAATGTAGAAGAGACGATTCCAGAAAGCAATTTCTGAATTTTCGATTTCCTTCTTTCCTGTAATTTTCAATTGCACCTTCTGACTTAACTCCTGTTTCCCTACCGATTCCCAAATTCCACAGCATAGCTGTGAGCCTTGGCTAAGGGATCGCCAAAAGTTACTTTTGGGATAAGGTTAATTTGAGAAAGTGTAACTCAAAAGAAACGAACCCTCATCATTAAACCTCTTGCATAAATATTTTTTTTGCCTCCCGAAAAGGCGCAAAGGCGCAAAGAAGAATACCAAAAAACTGACTTTTGCAAGAGGTCTATTATCCCTGATAGAACCTTGACAAAAGATTGAAAATAAGGGAGACGATGCAAAGGAGGAGAGCGGGACGATCGCACAAACATAAATTCTCGCGCAACTTTCCCCACCTGATGCCGTTGTTGCCTCCACAGCACCACCTCAACGTACCGAGAACCATCACTGTTCAGGTCTAACTTCCCCTCAGAAGTCGCTGCAACCCTTACCAACTCAGACTGCTGCACATCAGGCACAACTTCCTGCGCTTCCTCACCCCCAACAATCTCTACTTCCTTCACCGTCTCCCCTTCCGCTTCAACTCCCCCATTCCCATCGGATATTTCCCCTATTTCCGACTCAGTTGCAGTCGGTGTCACAGATTTATCCCTATCCGTCCCCTCCTCCCCGATAAAATATCCCCTCAACTCCCGTTGCAAAATCTTCCGCGCTTGGGAAATCCGCTTGCAGACATTCTGATAAGAAATATTTTGTTGTTCGGCAATCTCTGGATAAGAAAGTTCTTGATAAAAGTGCAGAATAAACGTCTCGCGCAGCCTTGTTGGTAAGTTATAAATAGCCCGACGAATCACCCTCTTTCTCTCGTCAGTCTCCATCGCACTGTCTGGCGTATTTTCAAAATCAACCATTCCTTGCTCCTCACTCCTTACGTAAACTTCTATATCCTCAACTCTATTCGCCCCCCGACTGCGTTCTCGATGAATATCCACGCAAAGATTCCGAGTCAGCGTCACCAGCCAAGCTTTAAAATTAGTAATTTCCCCCGCATACTTTTGCGCCTTCTTCCAAGCTTTCAGCATCGACCGACTGAGGGCGTCTTCCGCATCCGTTGGGTTTCCACCCATCCACTTGAGACAGCAACGATAAAGATAATCTCGATACTGTTGCCATTGCAGCCAAAAAATCACACTGAAATTATCAGAACAACTACGCTCTGATGAGGAAAAAACTGCTGGAGAAACTACCATAACGTGACAACTCAACAATTTAATCAATTTGATTGATTTAAAAACTCTGCCAGAACTTTGTTTGACATAATTATGCATTCTTGATTTTGTATGCATCTACCTACTTATGAATAGGCAGATAATTTTATAGAGACATTCTCAATATGTCCTTTATCACTAGCAGCAACAACGGAAATACACGAACTTAAGACCAAAGTTAATAACTTAGTAATCTAGATTTTTAGACTAAACAAAAATTCGCTATCGCTATTACGCTGTCATCCCAACCGATTGCGATCGCCATCAGAGATTTACTCAATTCCTGCTTGAATCGAAAAACCCGCCCAATCTGAGTACAATCGGATTAAATTCAGGCAAGCATGACCGTCCATGAGACCAACAACCGATATTCGTAGAAAAGCGATGTCTACGACGGGCTACGCCTACGCACTGATTAAGCAGTTATCTCCAGAAAAGTTAACTGTCGTCGTTGAATTATTAGAGTTTCTGTCGGAGTCTCAGCCCTTCAATACCGCCTGAGTCAGTTCTTAGAGCATCTCCCCAGGAAAATCTAGTTTCTGCGGCGCAAAGACGAATAGTAGCCAGCAGAAGCGATCGCTTCCCAATTCCAGCAACAGCGATCGCTATTCAAAAGCTGAATTACGAAAATACAACACAAAAGAAAGGCATCGCCAACTAAATCCAATCCGTAAAATTACTTAATGTTGGTGGGAGAATAAAGCAGGTAACATAAAATTAGCTGGATAAATTTACTTCACTTAGTCTTGTAAAACTTACCTGATTTCAGACTGAAATAGTTCTTAATATCTGTGTTTCCTATCATAATTCTTAAAAAAATTGTTTGAATAGGTACAGTTTTGACAATTAAGACTCGATTGAGTTGTAGATAATTTTATAGCTTTGGCAGCTGAAGTTATTTACTGCTGACTTGTGCCAGTCATCTCCTGTTTGTTGGTGTATCTTAACGATGCACTACAGACGTTCATGCCTATCCATAAAAAATACATTTGTCACCTCCAACATTCCCCATGAAATCACAACAAAGAAGCCGCAGACGTGGTGTAATCCTAACGCCCCAAGGATTGCAGAAACTCCAAGATGCAAAATCTCAATCAGAAAGTAATGAAAATTTCGATAAACATTATACCCGTGAAGCTTTAGGCTTTCGCATGGGGTTAGATCCAGATACGGTAGCAAAGGTATTTGCCTGTGAAATAGGAGTAGATCGGCAAACCCTGAATTATTGTTTCCAAGCATTCAAACTACAACTAGAACCTAACGACTATCAGTTAGCCAATCCAGATATCAACCCGCAGGAAGACAACAGAAAAATTCCAAATCGAATTGATTGGGGAGAAGCACCAGATGTATCCCTTTTTTACGGACGTACAGAAGAACTGGCAACCCTAAAGCACTGGATTTTAGCTGAGTCTACCCCAGAGCAACCAATACCCTGCCGTCTCATCACACTATTAGGTATGGGTGGTATCGGCAAAACCTGGCTATCGGTAAAGCTCGCTCAACAACTTCACAATCAGTTTGAGTTCGTGATTTGGCGATCGCTCCTTCCGGCTCCTTCAGTCAACGATCTCCTTGCAGACTTAATCTCCGTCCTATCCGATGGGAAAGAAACCGATCTACCAGAATCATTCAATCACAGAATTTCACGACTGATTCATTATCTGCAACATCATCGTTGTTTACTAGTTTTAGATGGTGCTGATAGATTTCTCCAAGAATGTGCAGCCACAGAAATCACCTGTCGAAATTGCATCTGGCTCCACCACACAACCGTCGGGGAATACTGTGAATTATTTAGGAGAGTGGGAGAAGCTACCCATCAAAGTTGCTTAATCTTAACTAGTCGGATCAAATCCCATGAGATCGCTCCGCTTGAAGGAAATACAACACCTGTGCGAGTATTTTCTCTCCAAGGATTACAGGTTACAGACATACAAGAACTTTTGAAAACAAAAGGAACCTTTAGAGGAACGCCAGACGACTGGAATCGATTAATCGAATCCTATGCAGGAAATCCCCATATACTAAACCGCATTGCCATAACGATTCAAAGGTTATTTGATGGTAGTATTACTGAATTTTTAAAACAAAAAGTTACACTTTTCGGTACAATTCTCAACGATTTAGATCCAGAATTTGAACACCTATCGGATGTAGCTAAAGCAACGATTCAATGCATGGTACTCGATCGTCAACCCATTTCTTTTTCACAGCTACGAACAAAGATGCCATCCTCAGTTTCATCCCAAGAACTACTGGAAACCTTAGAACTACTGCAAGGGCGATCGTGGATTGATGCCAAATCGGGTTTGTTTTCCCTGCAACCGATGATGATTGAATATGTCAAATCTTTTATTATTGATGAAAAGATTGCCAAATTTCAGCCAAACGCATTTCTGGATCAAGAACATCAACGTCAGGTAGCAAGCTAGTAGTACGCCAAGGCAACTTGGCTCTTTAAAGGTGAAGGGGGAAAGGGACTCATGTTTTTTATGCCTTTCCCTTTTCCCTTTAACCTTTACCCAACCTCCACCTAACATTTTTGAGTTGGCAGACTACTATAAGTGTCAGGACGATCGGAAAATAGGGCTTTTAGCGATCGCAAATAACTGTCCAGTTAAGTCTAGACTTAAGTAGTTTTGGATAGGTTTAACAGAGCGGTTTCATACATATTGAATATCGTGTATTCCGCATAACTTTAAAAGTAACGAGTAATTAATTTTTCGTATCAAAACTTAATTAAATATAAATTTGTCTAATTATAATACCGGAAAATACGTAACTGCAAAGGATATAGTTGCTTTATTTGTTTTAGCGAAAGCTATGTTGCCATCAAAATCCTAGAAAAATGTATTCAATAATACAGTTTTTTGGTTCAAGTAAATAGACAATCAATCAAATTTATACATTTCAGGTATAAATTTACCAAAGTGCAGCGAGATGTTGTTGAGCTATCGATCAACATCGGCGATCGCTTTTCCAGCAGCAAAAAGTGAGCAATGAATAACCGTATTCAACCCTGGTATCGCCTAATGGCGCTAGGTATCGGTTCAATGGTATTTGCAGTTTTAGCGCCGACAGTTGTCCAGGCGGCAGATCCTCCTACTGTGCAATCTTTATCGGAAACGACGACAAAGCTGCAAATTTCCATTGATACTACCTGGGTATTATTATCTGGTTTTTTAGTATTCTTTATGCAAACTGGGTTTGCCATGTTAGAAGCAGGTTTGCTGCGGCAAAGAAGTGTAGTTAATGCCTTATTGGAAAACTTCATTAATGCTGCTGTAACCATTTTGACATGGTGGGCTATCGGCTTTGGTATTGCCTTTGGTACGAGTTTTGGCGGTTTGTTTGGCATAGATACCTTCTTCCTCAGTCAGTTACCAGCTGCTGATGGTAGTTATCCATTAGGGGCACCTGGTTCCACAGCCGCCATCAATACCTATACCTTGTTCTTCTTTCAATTCGCTTTTGCTGCTACTGCTACTACCATTACCACCGGTTCAATGGCCGGAAGAACGGATTTTATTGGTGATTTAATTTACAGTGCCATCATGGGTGGAATTAGCTACCCGATCGTAGTTCATTGGGCTTGGAACGCTAACGGCTGGTTAACCAAGTTGTACTATCATGATTTTGCCGGTAGTTCCGTTGTTCACACCGTGGGTGGCTGGACAGCTTTGATTGGTGCTTATTTACTCGGCCCCCGTCCCGGTCGTCCGCCTTGGGGCACACTACCGCCAGCCCATAATTTGGGATTGGCAACTCTGGGAACGATGATTTTATGGTTTGGCTGGTACGGATTCAACCCTGGTTCAACTCTCAGCACAGCTAATCCAGGATTAATGGGTTTAGTAACAATTAATACTACATTAGCCGCTAGCACAGCGGCACTGGCAACGATCGTTTTCCAATACATCCGCACAGGGAAATGGGATTTGGTTTATTGTCTCAATGGTTCTTTGGCTGGATTGGTAGGAATTACAGCACCTTGCGCTTTTGTTGCTCCTTGGGCAGCAGTTTTGATTGGTTTGACGGGTGGTATTTTGGTTGTACTGGGAATAGATTTTATCGAGTCAGTCCACATCGACGATCCGGTAGGGGCGTTTTCTGTACACGGTATCAATGGCATGATGGGTACTCTCTCAATAGGCTTGTTCGGTCAAGCAGAACTGACGCTGAACAAAAAGGCAGGATTATTTTTAGGTGGTGGCTTTGATTTGCTGGCGATACAACTTTTGGGGTTAGTGGCGATCGCAATTTTCACCATTGGCTTTGCCTTTTTAATGTATGGTGGTCTCAAAGCAATGGGACGCTTACGTGTCAATCCCCAAGCCGATGGCATCGGTATTGATATTTACCAACACGGTGCTTCACTGTGGCCGGATGTTTATGCAATAACAGAAGCAGAAAAAAAAGCTACTCAGACTTCTGAAATTAACACTTTTGAGAAGGAATAGAGCATATTTTTATTTGAGTGATTTATTAAGTATAGAAATTCGATTTGATTCGGAGAACCACACCTACAGACTCTTAACAACTAAAAAGAAATAAATGACAATCATAAGCTTACAGGCCTGTTACTTGCCACACATGTGACAATCTTTTTTTGGGGTCGTTAAAGATTAAGTAAAGTAGAGTTTGTTGTTCGAGAAACAATATCTGAATTTCTGAAAAAGATATATGAAAAATCTTTACAAATGTACCACTATTTTTTTAAACTCCTACTAAGGATATTTGATTTTCTGTTTTGGAAACAAGTGGTCTCAAGGAAAAATATCAAAAATTGCTGAATTATAAGTTTACGCTTGAATTTTTTCCTATTTTGAACGATGTTTTGAAGGATGATGTTCAAATTCATGTACAAACAAAAATCGAACCCAAAAAGAAGGCATTTGTCTGTAAGAAATTACAGAGAATCTACACAATCAAATTCAAAAGTCAAGAAATTTTATTTAGCACTTGGGCGACTCACCCCAAGTTGGCAAGCTTGCTTACCTTTAGCTTGTTTGATTGTATTGGGTTGGGGTTATGCCGCAGTTGCCCAAACTCCAGCTGCCGGCCCGACTACAGCAGAATTGAAAATTGCTCTCGATACACTGTGGGTTGCGCTGGCAGCTTTTTTAGTATTTTTCATGAACGCTGGTTTTTGTATGTTAGAAACCGGCTTCTGTCGCCAGAAAAATGCAGTCAACGTTCTTGCTAAAAACTTGATTGTGTTTGCTTTAGCCACCGTTGCTTTTTGGGCAATTGGCTTTGGCTTAATGTTCGGTGATGGTAACCCTTTCTTTGGTCAAAGTGGGTTTTTCTTAGCAGGAGAAGATAGTAGTCCCACCACAGGAGATGCTTATAAAGGTATCTTCAGTGCCCTTAGTTGGGCTGGCGTACCCCTAGCAGCCAAATTTTTATTCCAGCTAGTATTTGCTGGAACCGCAGCAACAATTGTTTCGGGTGCAGTTGCTGAAAGAATTAAATTTGTTGGCTTCCTGATTTTCAGTCTCTTACTCGTAGGTATTTCCTATCCAATTACCGGACATTGGATTTGGGGCGGTGGTTGGCTCTCAAAAAGCGGTTTCTGGGATTTTGCTGGTTCTACGGTGGTTCACTCCGTCGGTGGCTGGGCAGCTTTGATGGGAGCAGCATTTCTTGGGCCCCGCATTGGTAAATATCAAGATAAGCAAGTTCTTGCCCTACCAGGACACAACATGAGTATTGCCACCTTGGGCTGTTTAATTCTTTGGTTGGGATGGTTTGGTTTCAACCCTGGTTCTGTAATGGCTGCCGATCCTAGTGCAATTACTCACATTGCTTTAACAACCAACATGGCTGGCGCAGTCGGTGGTATTGCTGCCACAATTACAGCTTGGCTTTACTTAGGTAAACCAGACTTGTCAATGATTATCAATGGTATTTTGGCTGGCTTAGTTGCAATTACAGCCCCTTGTGCTTTCGTCAATATTGGTAGTGCTTTCATCATCGGTTTAATTGCTGGAGTAATTGTAGTATTCTCTGTCACATTTTTTGACAAAATTGGTATTGATGACCCAGTGGGAGCTACCTCAGTTCACTTAGTTTGCGGTGTTTGGGGAACTCTAGCAATCGGTCTGTGGTCTGTTGGCCCTGGTGTTTACTCTTGGTATGGTGAGGGACTTGGCCCGGCAAAAGGTTTATTTGCAGGCGGTGGCCTTGGACAGTTGGGCGTTCAATTTTTGGGTGTAATCTCAGTAGGTGGTTTCACTGTTTTAGTAAGTAGCATTTTTTGGTTAGTTCTCAAAGCTACTTTAGGTATCAGAGTTTCCAAAGAAGAAGAATTAGAAGGTTTGGATATCGGCGAACATGGCATGGAAGCCTACAGCGGATTCTTGAAAGAAGCTGAGGCAACTGCATTTTCTGAAGGAGAAGGTTCCATCGGGAAATTTTGAACTTTCCCCTGATTAAAGTCGCAGAGATTATAAATTGTTACTACGAGGTGGGGCATAGGTGTGTATCTCGTAGTTTTTTTATGGTGCTGAATCAGGTAATACGGTTCAGTTAAGGAGATGTTGACTGTTCATTGTTGACTGTTGACGGTTCACAGTTAACACTCAACAATACTTAAAATTCCCTAAGTTTATACCGATTCAAAAAATGTTTGCGACAGATACCCCACCCGCCTGACGGCACCCTCCCCAAAGCATCGGGGAGGGTTGG
>NZ_JACKZU010000160.1:0-18014 GCF_014222165.1 Nostoc sp. 2RC | reverse complement strand
TGGGGGAGATGGGGGAGATGAGGGGCACAAAGAGAATAATTCTGAACTCCAAACTCCTAACTCCTAACTCCTCTTCCCATGCCCCATGCCCCATGCCCAATCCCCAACTTCAAATATTTCTAAAGAATTTGGGCGATTGGTACACATAATTTGGTATTTCTTAAAAAGTCCTGACATTAGGAGAAGTGCATTATGACTGCTAAAACTAAGAATTCCGCAGTTGCTGACAGTGGAGCTAAACCTCCCTACGCCTTTCGCACGGGCTGGGCACTGTTCTTGTTGGCTATCAATTTCTTGGTAGCAGCTTATTATTTCCACATTATTGAATAGTTAGAAGTGGAACGGTGCTGCTCAAATCGTGCCTTTAAATAAACCTTTAGGACGAATGAGTAGCACCAAAATCATGATTAACAATGCTACACCTTGTTTGTATTGAGAACCCAGCCAAGGAGTGCTGATTTCTTGGACTATGCCAATGATGAAAGCTGCGGCGATCGCACCATAGGGGTTGCCAATCCCTCCTAAAATCACTGAGGCAAATAAAGGTAAAATTAAAAACCATCCCATATTCGGGCGCACAGCGGTAATTAAACCATACATGCTGCCTCCCAATGATGTTATGGTACCAGCAATTACCCAAGTCCATAAAATCACTCGGTCAACATTAATACCAGAAACCCTGGCTAAATCGAGATCGTCAGCTACTGCTCGCATGGCTTTACCAATTTTGGTGTTTTGCAAGAGATAGTGCAGTGCCAAAATTGCTAGCACTGCCAATCCCAACACTAATAATTGATTTTGCGGCACTTTCAAGCCGAAGATATCTAAAGCAGGAGTAACGGCTAAATCATAATTTTGATTTTTGCCACCCCAAATAAAAATAATTCCATTGCGAAGAAATAAGGCCAGTCCGATAGAAATAATAATTAGTGTGGTGGAGGTAGCACGAATAGAGCGCATTCTTGACCAGAGTAACTTTTCTGATAACAGCATTACCGCTACTGTTCCTGCTGCTGCGAGGATTGTAGACACCCAAATATTGACTCCAATGGTGTTGATTAACCAAGTAAGATAGGCTCCTAATGTGAGAAAGTCACCATGAGCAAAATTAGATAGACGTAAAATTCCATAGGTCAGTGTTAGTCCAACTGCGGCTAGAGCAATAATACTCCCCACTGCAATTCCGTTGACGATTAATTGGGCAAATTGTATATCCATGAGTCTGAAGTTGCCAGAAAAAATTTTCTAATCAGTCCTTTGTACAATTATTTTTTGCGGTTTAGGTGCTAAACCCGACACCATAAGTTATGGTTTATAAATAAAAAAGGATTGCCCGCCCACATAACATAGAATCCTATTCGGATTTTTATGCGAAGCTAAACTTGTTCAGCGGTCTAGTTGACCATGCAGCAGTATTCAAGCTTACCAGAACAGAACTCACAGATAGATGCAACGCCTAAACTTTTGACCACAAGTCAACAAGTTCGCGCCGATTTGTGGCTGGAGAAAAGTTTAAACCAGTTACAAAGTCGCCTTAATGATTGCCTGCTTTCTGCTTGTAATACTGTCTCACAGTCCCTAGCCGCAGAAGCAGAAATTTTCCAAACTGTAATCGACGAGATTAACACTGCTGTGGACACCAGTCATGTGGCGTTTGTGCAGTTTACCGTAGGTGTGGCTCTGCTAAAACCACACCAAACGTTTGCTACAGTTTGTTATGTTTCTCGTTCCTCATTTTCCGGCTCACAAGCTCCACTGTTGGAAGTAACGTTGACAGCAGAAAAAAAGCTGCCATTGAAATTGCAACAGACCATAGAAATCAAAGATTTGCAGCAGCTAGAGAATCAACCAATACCGAATGCTTGGCGGTTAACTGATGATGCTGGTGGCGTTATTGGCTGGCTAGTTATTGCCACAGCAGCGCCGGGGCCTGATTCTAAGCCACTCATATCCCAAGCTCAGCTGAGAGCGCAATTCATGGCCAGGTCTGCTCAGCAGTGTAATACAGCTTTACTGCAACTGAGACACATCCTATGTTGGCAGCAACGGTACGAACAGCTAAGTAATTCTAATCAAGAATTAGAGCGCACTAATCAACTCAAAAATCAGTTTTTGGCAAACACGAGTCACGAAATCCGCACACCCCTAAGTTCGATTATTGGGTTTACCCACTTGTTGTTAGCCCAAGGCTACGAACCAACGAAAGAACGTCAGCTAGAGTATTTAAATATCATTCAATCTAGCGGCAAGCACTTGCTGGCTCTGATTAATGATATTTTAGATCTCTCTAAAATTGAAGCCAACCAACTAGAAGTGCAGTGGGAAACAATAGATGTGCCACTGCTGTGTAGCAATGTTTTGGCACTGGTGAAGGAAAAAGCCGCTAATAAAGGTTTGAAATTAGTCTTAGAACTCGACCCACATCTGCCAACTTTAGTGGCCGATCCCTTACGACTCAAGCAAATGCTGTTGAATCTACTCTTCAACGCTTTAAAGTTCACTACTCAAGGCAGTGTTGGCTTACGGGTTACTAGCAAAGGGCTATTTGTGCATTTTACAGTTTGGGATACTGGCACTGGTATATCCCCAGAAGACCAAGCTTTACTATTTCATCCTTATTTCCAAATTGCTAACACTGTGGCAGGTGTTGAAGGTACTGGTTTGGGTTTAGCAGTGACTCGCAAACTGGCAGAAATTCACGGTGGTTCCGTGAAAGTGGAATCTGAGCTAAATCGGGGTTCGCTTTTTACACTGGTACTTCCCCTAAAGAAAGCAGAGGAAGGACAAGCAGCAGGAGAAGCAGAGGAAACAGAGGACGCAAAATGTTTTTCTTCTACTGTGGTTGTGACTCCTAGTTTGTGTCCTCACGTATTGCTGGTGGAAAATGACCAAGCTAACGGCGATTTGATGCAAATTTATCTATCGAAATTGGGATATAAAGTGACTTGGGCTAAGAGCGCTGCAAAAATGTGGGAAGTTTTAACACAGCAACAGCCAGCAGTCATTTTAATGGACGTTTACCTGCCAGATGGAAATGGTCTAAAGTTGGTGCAGGAATTACGACAAAATCCCCAGTATCAAAATATTCCAGTGATTGCTCAAACAGCAATGGCGATGAAAGGCGATCGCGAAACTTGTCTTGCTGCTGGAGTAAATGATTATATTTCTAAACCAATTGATTTACCACTTTTAGCCACTTTGGTAGCTAAGTATAGTAAAGTACCAAACTCCATTGATGGAGAGTAGGGAGATGGCTTCGCTAAGGGTAAGGGGAAAAGGGGAAAGGGAAAAGGAAACAAGAAAATATATTCGCTAATTATTCTCTGTCTCTTCTCTTTTACCCCTTACCCTTTTCCCATACCCAAAGGCTTTTGACTAATGACTACAATAGGATTTGTTTGGTGCTATCAGGTTATGGCGGGGTTTTTAAATGATGCTGACAGAAAAATTTGAGCAATTAAAAGTTTTATTTCAAGAAATGGAGCAGGCGTTGATTGCCTACTCTGGGGGTGTTGATAGCACTCTGGTTGCGAAAATTGCTTATGATGTGTTGGGCGATCGCGCTTTGGCTGTAACTGCCGTTTCTCCTTCGCTATTACCAGAAGAGTTAGAAGATGCCAAAATTCAAGCTGCAACTATTGGGATTCGGCATCAAATTGTCCAAACTTACGAGATGGAGAATCCCAACTACACTTCCAACCCAGTAAACCGCTGCTATTTTTGCAAAAGTGAATTGCACGATACTCTCAAACCTTTGGCTTTAGAGTTGGGTTATCCCTATGTAGTGGATGGCGTGAATGCCGATGATTTGCATGATTATCGCCCAGGAATTCAGGCGGCGAAAGAAAGAGGTGCGCGATCGCCTTTGGCAGAAGTGGGTGTTACGAAAGTTGAAGTGCGCCAACTTTCGCAAGAATTGGGTTTACCTTGGTGGGATAAACCCGCTCAACCTTGTTTGAGTTCTCGCTTTCCTTACGGTGAAGAAATTACTGTAGCTAAGTTGCAACGAGTTGGTAGAGCGGAAATTTTCTTAAGAAAGCTGGGTTGGCAGAATTTACGGGTGCGTTCGGAAGGTGATACAGCACGTATTGAATTACTACCAGAACAAATTAAAGAGTTTGTGTTAAAGACTGATTTACAAATATTAGTTAACGCATTTCAAGATTTTGGATTTATTTACGTAACCTTGGATTTAGAAGGTTACCGTAGCGGTAAGTTGAATCAAGTCTTAAATCGGGAAGTCGCAGGTGTTAAGTCATAGACACGGTTGTTGTACTTGCATGGTCATAACCAATCTTTGCCTGGCGCATCAGGGTTTCATACCAATCGATAATTGGTAGATCGGCGGGTGCTGTTAGTTGTTGATAAACACGTCGGCAGAGTTCTCGGAAAGAGGGGTAGCGTTCTTGACGCCAATGGGTGGCAAGTTCACTTAAAGACGCCTGATTAAGATTTCCGAGAGCATAATTGCGGTCAAAACCATGTTGCATTGGTACTACCGTCCCATCTGCTTCGATAATTAGGGGTGATACCAGATCTGCAAAGCAGTAGTTCTGCTGATTGATTAATGCTTCGTCTGCACAAAAGCTATCAGGATTTGAGCGCAGTAAATCTTGGTGAACTAAATCAATCTGAATAAACAGCTTGTCACCAATAGCTTCTCGCAAATGCACGGTTTTCAGGTAAGCATAAGATAATATGTTGGTACTAGGTCTAGACCCGATGAGGTTTTGGCTAGCGTATCCAACTTCTGCGAGTGGATGAATCTGCAATAACTCCGCTCCTTGCTCTAAAGCGAAATTGGCAACCCAGTCTAATTCTCGGAAATTTCGTTTTGTGAGCGTAAAAATAAATCCGAATGGGATACCCGATTGGCGAACCCCTTCTAGTCGAGCCGCCATTTTTTCAAAAGCCTGCTCTGAAGAACGTATACGGTTATGAGAGGCTGGCATTCCATCAAGACTAATGGCCAGTAAATCAACTGCTCCACACAGCTGTTCTAGGTGTCGCTCATCTAATAGTATGCCGTTGGAAGTAACGGTTGTACGCATCTGACATTGATGAGCTTGCTTTAATAATTCGGGTAGAGGTTTGTAGACAAGGGGTTCACCTCCTGAAAAGCTGGCAATGGTGTACCCTTGTTCGCTGGCATTGGTAATTGCTTTTAAAAGGAGCGGAACACTGAGTTGGTCTCGCTCCTCTGGGCCAGAAGCAGAGTAACAATGGAGACAGTGCAGATTGCACCGCCTGGATGGATGGATTTGCAGAATGCGGTTAAAGTTTCCAGTAAGTGCCATATACTACACGACTCCAATTACTCGTTATGAACTAAAAACTCTGGTTACTAACGAAAAATACTTACTTTTTGAAACAAGTCGGGATAGGGAATTCCGTAAGGAAATACTTTAGGAATTCCTAAATTAATCAAACCTAAGTTAGTTACGAAGTTTCCTCCTTTCAAGGCTTCTAGTTCTTCTAGTTCTTGAGCAGTTAGTTCCATATCCAATTCTTCGTCTTGAATATCTTGTATTTGCAGACGGTTTTCCATGATATTCTCCTTGGTTTATAAACGTGCGTAGGTATAACGCATCCTAGAGACCGCTGTTTTCTGTAAGCGTTCTCCACACGTTTAGCTTCATTTCTGTATGAGGAATTTACGGAAATTTCTATTAAAGTTACAAATGTTTATAGACACAGTTTTATACCGTGTCAGCTTAAAAACCGATCGTATGTTTTTCTTGCCTTGCCTCAAGCTACTGGCTTTCCCAACCCCGTGAGGCTTTTTATGAGGGGGCGTAGGTGTAGCCTGTCGTAGATATGACCGCGTGCTAGGCTTGGTATTAGAGCGTATAGAAAATTACATAATATTGCAGCATTATGACCAATGGATTGCCGCTAAAAAATCAGCGATCGCTTAATCCTTATGCTGAGTCAGCCTGTATTCTATCTGCTGTAGTGCCGATCCCCAAACATCATAACCCTCTTGGGACAGATGCAAGCCGTCTGTGGTTAACTCTTGGCGCAAATTGCCTTCCATATCAGAAAACCAACTATAGATATTGAGATAATTGGCCCCTTCTTCTTTGGCGATTTTAGCTAGTTGGGTGTTGATGTTACGAATGCGGCTATTGGAGAGTTTTGCTAAGCGGGTGGGCAAAATTGATTGGACAATAATTTGACTTTGGGGATGATTCTGTCGTAGGCGGCGGACAATTCGGCGATAATTACTCAAAATTGTGCGATCGCTATCGCCTTTTCGTAAGTCGTTAATTCCAGCCATAATGTAAATTACGTCTGGCCTGGTTATGGAAAATGCTCCCAATCTTTTTAAAACACCACCGGAAGTATCACCAGATATGCCTTGATTGAGCCATAATTTTCCACTAGGTAATTTTTCTCTGGGAAACCACATACTTAGGGAATCACCAACTAAAATACTCAGGTGATTTGTACCTTGACCCTGAGCAATGGCTCTGGCTTCTAAAGCTAGTAAACTTTTCCAATCTTCATAAGTCAGTTGACGCTTCTTGATTGACTCCCACAAGGATTGCAAATTATCGCTATCACCGCGTGTATAAATCTGACCTGTTTTTAGAGCTGCCAATCTTTGGTAGTAAAGTTGATTGCCAGATGTCAGTGAAAAAGTAGCTGCTTGGCTGCTGGGGTTGAGCGATGATTCTGTTGTGCGAACTGGTAAGCTCTGGCTACTGAGTTGTGGTGATGAGGAATCAACGCGGTTGATGTTTGGCTCACTTACTATTGGCTGGGAAGTTTCTAAGGGTTGCAATACTTGGCCGCTGAGTTCCGGTAACGAAAAATCCACCCTATTGATAATGTTTGTACTAACTATCGCTGGGGAACCTGGTTTTAAATCCCAAAGAAATCTAGAATTTTCTGGCAGGACAATCGACAGATGCGGAAGAGCCGATGCTGGTATTGCCAATCCTGTTAACAAGCCTGCTGCCAACAGATAAGGATCCCTCATCGCTTTATCTCTCCTCTACTCACTGCTTTTTCCTATGACAGCATTACTGTGCTGTATTCAGGATAATTTTACTTAGGTCAAATTATTATTCTTATTTACACTGTATATTTCTGTAAAGCGTGTTTGCGAGATTATATTAGACAATTTACGATCTCTTTAAAGTAGGGTTTTCCCGGTGGTAGATGAGTCAGATTTGTGAGAACACTTTGATTCCAAGGAATATTTTCACCAAGGGATGACTTGCTAAGAGTTGATTGTGACAAATATTGCGAGTGGGTGCAAACTTGGTGATTGCTAAATGATTTTTGACAATCCCAGGATAGAGGTTTTTGCTTTTGATGTTGCTAATATACGGAATAAGGGACTTCCAAGTAAAAAAATATTCAATAGAAGACTGTTGACGGTTGACTGTTGACGGTTGACGGTTGACGGTTGACGACCGCAACCGGAATAATTTATTTTTTGGAGTTCCCTGGATGATTAAGGTTGACCCTCTTATGCAGGGACACACCAGACGCGGGGATTATGGTTGAGGCACATTCCAAAATCATCCCGCAATTATGCAACGCCTTTTTTAAACTGTGCTTTAGATTCACAACTAAAGTTTTTTATCGTTGTTTACTGTTTTCTTTTGAGAGTTTCTTACCGCGAAGGTATTTGTAAGCTGTGGCGAACGCATGAGAGTTTGATTAACCAAGAGGTTATGTCTGGCTACAACAGGGGAAACCTCTAAACTTTTTGATTTCTCATATGAAATTAAGCGGTGCAAATGCATCAGTTATCAAATATGGGATTAGTGAGATTGAAAATTCGAGAACTAGCACAAGAGAAAGGATGGACACTCAAGGAAGTTTCTGACCGTTCTGGGGTAATTTATAGCACAGTTAGAAGTTATGCTCGTCGTTCTGCAATGACAACAGTTGACTTTACTGCTATCTATAAATTAGCTCGCACCTTTGATGTGACCATTGAGGATTTGGTGGAAATTTTAGAAGAATAGCCGAAAATTACCCGTGAATGGTGTTGGCATAATATGAGACTTCCAACTGAAAAATATTTTACAAAAAACTGGTAACTTGCTACACATAGGTTGCAGTCCATCGTTAACGCTAGTCGCTCATAGGAGCCACTGCGACCTTAGATCCGCACCAACTTCCGTAACGTCTGTACAGGAGAAGCAAGCGGTCTGGTAACTCCCTGTTCTACGTCCTTGCTCAGCGCTGACTGTAAACTCTCAACAATCAACTGCTTAAAGTAGTTGTTTATTTTTTGCAGTTCCCTATTTCAATCAGCAATTTTCAGTTAAAAATACTGCAATCGGAATTTATGTAAAATTTTATACTTGATATAAATTCAAGAAATTGCAACGGATAGTTTTTGTGTAAAAAAATATACTTATTTTAACTACTGCGAGAACTGTTGAATTTATTTAAAGTTGGTTTTGAGGTTGGATAGTGCGATCGCAAAATTGACGAAAATTTTCTGAAAGGAGGATAATACTGTATACTTCTGTTGTAGTTCTATCTCTATACAATTTGAAATTTATGTTTTTTGCTGGAAGTATGAGTTGAAACATACTTGAATTAAGTTTTAACTATAGAGAATAACTTCATTGAAAGTGCTAAGATTTAGGCTGAATCATTAGTGTTTTTTCTTCCGTGGCTAGAGCGAGTACAGCGATTGGAGTTAGTCCCATTATTAAGGAGATTGTGCAAAAACAGGCACATTCGACACGTTTAACCCTGAAAGAAGTTATTCTTATGGGTATGTTAGCGATTGATAAACTAGATGACCAAGGTCGTCAAGAGTTAGCAGATCGAGTTCATCAAATGCAAGTGAATGGAGAAATCTAAGTGAGTAGCTATTATTTATGAGTTATAAGTTTTAACTCCTCACTTTTCATTCGTCACTCTTCAGATAATCTGAATTTTGACTAAATCGATAACGACTTCCCATTACATAATCCTCATTAATTTCAAAAGAAATCCATCGGCGTTGGAGAGTTTGAGCAACAAAGCCAGTTGTATTAGAACCTGCAAATGGATCTAATACTATGTCATCTTCATCAGTTAAAAATTTGATGAAGAACTCGGCGAATCCTTGAGGAAAACGTGCTGGATGGGGTCTAATTTCTGCTGTTTTACAACGTCGTAAATAAGCACTATTTGATTCAGTATTAGCAATTTCCAGCAGATTTGGCGGAATTGCGCCTTGGTTATCTTTTTGAAATTTGTCGGAAATATCATGTCCACTAGGACGTATTTTAGCGTGATAGCCATTTTTAAGTAATTGCTTCATACTTTGGCTATAGGGTTTTAAAACTTTTTTATTATCAGCTTTAGGATTTGGTGTTTTGGACAGCCACCAAACGGTATTTACTGAATCTTTGACACGAATGCGTCTGATGGTCACCCATTCAGCAGGAGTTGGTAGTCGAGCAGGATTATAGTGGTAAAATTCTTGAGCCAGAAAGAAACCTACTTCTTTGCATAATCTGACCAAAAGTTCGTATTGATAGATACTCCGCACGGGATTACCAGGTAAGTAAGCACCACCTAAATCCAACACAAATGAGCCATTATCTGCTAGTACTCTCTTAAATTCATAGGCAAAAGGCAGAAACCATTCGATATATTTTTCTGCACTTTCATTACCGTATTCTTTTTTGCGTGTGAGAGCAAATGGTGGTGAGGTGAGAATTAAACTAATACTATTATCATCAATAAATTTAATTAGTTTCAGACTATCACCTAAATATGCTGCTCCGTTTTGCTGGGTATAATACGGATTAAAAATTATTTCTTTTGGTGGCGTTATTGGTTCTTCTTGCAAGAGTTATCAAGTTATCTCAGTTTTCTAGTTATAACTTGTTTTGATGTTATTGAAACACTACCATTTTTTGTATGGTAGAAATTTACCAGACATAATGATTTTAACGCGATCGCCTTTGGGGTCTTCTTCTTTCTCTACATCTAAAGTAAAGTCAATGGCGCTCATAATCCCATCGCCGAATTTGTCGTGAATCACGGCTTTAATTGGGAATCCATACACCTGTATAATTTCGTAGAAGCGATAAATCAGTGGATCGGTTGGTACAACTGGGCCTAATCCTTTTACAGGGTATTCAGTCAACTCCTTAATATAAATTGGAGGTAGTTCCAGTGCATCGATTAGTAACTTGGCTTCTTCTGGGGAAGCACTAGCTTGACGATAGATTACAGCAGCTATCCATACCTCATCGCGTCCGAGAATTTTTTCTAAATCGGCAAAGCTTAGTCCTTTCTCTTGTTTCGCTGCTAGTAGCTTTTGGGTAATTTCGGGAATGGACACGTGAAAACTCCTCTGATTTTCCATATATAGTATCACTGCGATCGCCTGATTCGCGTCTGTATTTCGTCTGCTACTACAAGACAACCTTTGAGCGTTTCTAAAGGTTGTTCTTGTACGACACGAGACAAAATTTCTAGTACTGCCTGACGGCTACGGTTACGCGATCGCAATAGTAGAATACCAGGATGAGTACCCGGTGGAAAGCGGCGAACATCAGAGAAATCTAAATCAAGAGTGATGAAAAATCTTTCTTCAGCACAAACTCGCTGCCAAACAATTTCATCGTCAGCACCAGATAATCCTTCATCAGTAACACGGTCAGCATTGTAACCAGCTTGCTGCAAAAACTCGACGTGGGTTTGTGCCATATTTTCATCGAGTTTCACTGTCATTGTACTCATCGCAGTGGCAACAATTCCTCTTCTCTAGTTAATTGTGCTGCATAAGCGATCGCTGCTCTGATATCTTCTAAAATCAGTGGTGGATACTCTTGAATAATTTCCTCAAATGTCAGTCCCTCGGCGAGGTTATCAAGGATGACAGATATCATGATGCGTGTTCCTTCGATGCACGGTTTACCGTGACATACATTTGGGTTTTGAGTAATGCGTTCTTGCCAGTTTGTCATGGTTTTGAGTGCTGATAATTAAGTTTAATTTTATGCGATCAGTTTTTTTGAGTAGTCTTATATAGTATGAGAAGTATTATCTATATCTATGTTATAAATCAACTTAGCTCTAATTTGATTTAGTTTATTTTTTTTTGCTAAACTGCGAATAGCTTCTTCTAGCTTTTTGGATGCAGGTAAACCCAGATCCAAAAATTGCCTTACCATTAAATATAAATCAGGATTGCCTTCTTCAAGCCATTTACAATATTCTTCAACAGTAGAGTTGTTTAAAAACTCAATATCTACTTCTAACCAAGGCGATATTGAATGGGTATTACTATTAATTATTTTTTTCAAAGCGCCAGTAATATCTAAATTTTGCTTATATTCATTTTCCTTTTCTTCTAGATATGATTTCAAATCAGGATATTTACGTAACTTAGCTCTAAAAATATTCAATTCATTTAAATAATCTGTTTCTAAAGTGTTTAACAGATGTTTTAATAAAGATTTTTCATATTTAGAAATATCTAATTCTATAACTGAGGCATATTTTTCAACTTGTTCAAATTGTGAAATAGTCAAATTAAGATGATTCTCGTCAAGAAAAGTATTAATTTCATTAATAATCTCTTGTTCAGAATTTTTAAAAGAACTATAGTAGTGTTTTCCAAGACTACGAATTTTTTCTATAATTGAAGTTTTTTGTTCTTTTTGATTGAGAATTTCACCTTCTTTAACAAATTCCAATTCAGCAGAGCCAGATAAAGAGGTTTCAACGGACTGAATTATAAATTTATCAATTTCTAAAGAACTATACCCCAGAAAGGAAAGGCGGTATGCCAATTGTATTCTTTTGTCAGAAGTTTCAGGATCTTTGTATTGATATTTTGAAGAATCTATTAAGGATAATATAGCATCTATACTAATACCAAAACGATCGCGGAATGCAGTATCGAGTTTTGCTAAATTAATAATAATACTATTTCTTATAACTTGATTACGTAAACTAGGCTGCCAATCCTTTATTAAGGGAATAAGCTCATCAATAAGCCATTGACTTTTGCGTATAACGCGAATATTATTTGTACCTGCCTTTATAAATACAGGTTTTATTACTTGTATATCAGGATTATCTTTAAATATCAAATCCAAGTTTTCTTCTACTGTTGGCTCAAGTTTCAATTCTCTATCAATTACTTTCTCTCGATAATCTTCTAACGCTGTTTTTGAGGCTCCATCTTTTAAGAGAATATCTTCATTATAAATTAAAATAATTTTGCATCCTAGTTCTTGAACTAAGTACTCAACAAACCCAAGTAACTCATCTAGGGGAACCTTGGATTTCCTTTCAAGGTCATCAATACATATAATTGAATTTTTAATTGCATTAAAAAGTATATTAAGTGCGAAATCACCAGCAATAAAAATTAATGATCCTACTACTGGGATGGAACTTTGTCCTGGTAGCGGTAAGTCTATTTTTGTTGTTCGCTCCAATCTGTCAGAGTTGCGATGAAACCCTTCAAAAATTTTACCTAATGAGTTATTGACAGAATTACTCCCTGCTTGATTCTTATTACTTGCTAATATCCGTGATTTTAGTTGTTCAATTGAAGAAATACCAAAGACAGAAGCATAATAATAATATTCTCCCTTACGTTTATATAAAAAATTTTGTACTAGATGGGTTTTTCCGACACCCCAATTTCCCTTAATAGCTAAAACGTTATAATTTCCATTATCCAAGAATCTTTGGAGAATACTTTCTGCTTCTTCTCGACTAACTCCAGAATTTGCTTTATTTATATTTTCAGTCATAACCGCTTTTAATCTTCAATGATTACAACGCCTTAATTCTTCTATCTTATAAATATAGATATAAAGTAATAGGGTTTAGTTTGAGCGAAAAACCTTAAGCTACGATTCTCGTTAACTAAACTATATTTGCATTATTTTTCATATTATATTGTGTTAAATCCAAATCTTGCCCGCATTTATGTTTATCCAACACAAAATCCCCCACCTTGCGGCAGGGGATTTCTATTACTTATCTACAAAACTAGCAGCCAGATCAACCGAACTTACCAGCAGTAGAAGCAATCAAGAATGCAGCGTAAGTTACAACGTAACCGACTGCAAAGTGAGCTAGACCAACTACGCGGGCTTGAACGATGGACAGAGCAACGGGCTTGTCTTTCCAGCGAACTAAGTTAGCTAGAGGAGTACGTTCGTGTGCCCAAACAAGGGTTTCGATCAACTCTTGCCAGTAACCTCTCCAAGAGATCAAGAACATGAAGCCGGTAGCCCAAACTAGGTGTCCAAACAGGAACATCCAAGCCCAGACAGACAGGTTATTCACGCCGTAGGGGTTGTAGCCGTTAATCAACTGAGCGGAGTTTGCCCACAGGTAATCGCGGAACCAGCCCATGAGGTATGTAGAGTTCTCATTGAACTGAGCAACGTTGCCTTGCCAAACACCGAGATGTTTCCAGTGCCAGTAGAAGGTTAACCAACCAATGGTATTCAGCATCCAGAACGCAGCTAGGTAGAAGGAATCCCAAGCAGAGATGTCGCATGTACCGCCACGACCGGGGCCGTCGCAAGGGAAGGCATAGCCGAAGTCCTTTTTATCGGGCATCAGCTTAGAACCACGGGCATCCAAAGCACCTTTGACGAGAATCAAGGTGGTGGTGTGCAGACCTAAAGCGATCGCATGGTGTACCAAGAAGTCGCCAGGGCCAATTGTTAAGAACAGGGAGTTAGTACCAGCGTTGATGGCACTTAACCAGCCTGGTAGCCAAACGTTAGCGTAGTTGGGCCATGCTGTGTAAGCAATACTATCTGGGTTAGATAACAAGGTATCTAAACCGTAGAGTACCTTACCGTTAGCAGCTTGGACGAACTGAGCAAATACTGGCTCGATGAGGATTTGCTTTTCAGGAGTACCGAAAGCAACTACTACATCGTTGTGTACGTACAAGCCCAGGGTGTGGAAGCCTAAGAAAAGGGATACCCAGCTGAGGTGGGAGATAATCGCTTCTTTATGCTTCAATACGCGGTCAAGGACGTTGCCTTTGTTTTGTTCTGGATCGTAATCACGTACCCAGAAGATTGCACCGTGAGCAAAAGCACCAAGCATCAGGAATCCAGCAATATACTGGTGATGTGTGTACAGCGCTGCCTGGGTTGTATAGTCCTTCGCAATAAACGCGTAGGAAGGCATGGAGTACATGTGCTGTGCTACCAAGGAGGTGATTACACCTAACGCTGCTAGGTGCCAACCTAATTGGAAGTGCAGGGAGTTGTTGTAGGTATCGTAAATACCTTGGTGAGGTAGGTTGAAGGGGCCTTCAACGGGAATACCAAAGAAACTCTTGGCATTCAAGGCTTCTTTGAGACTGTGACCAATCCCAAAGTTCGTGCGGTACATGTGACCGGCAACGATGAACAATACTGCGATCGCCAAGTGGTGATGAGCGATGTCAGTCAGCCACAAAGCTTCTGTCTGGGGATGGAAACCACCCAAGAAAGTCAGAATTGCTGTTCCTGCACCTTGGGATGTGCCAAACACATGTCCAGGAGTGTCAGGGTTTTGAGCGTAAACAGCCCAGTTACCTGTAAAGAATGGTGTTAAACCTGCTGGGTGGGGTGGGGTATTGAGGAAGTTATCCCAACCTACGTGCTGTCCGCGAGCTTCGGGGACGGCAACGTGAATTAAGTGACCAGCCCATGCCAAAGAGCTAACACCAAACAGACCTGCTAGGTGGTGGTTTAAGCGATGTTCGGCGCTCTTAAACCATGCCAAGCTAGGACGGTACTTGGGTTGCAAGTGCAGCCAACCAGCGAACAACAATACAGCTGCGAATATCAACAGGAATACTGAGCCATTATACAGTTCAGTATTTGTCCGCATACCGATGGTATACCACCAGTGGTACAGACCAGAGTAGGTAATGTTTACTGGATTGCTGGCACCAGCTTGGGTAAAAGCTTCGATCGCTGGTTTGCCGAAGTGTGGATCCCAAATCGCGTGGGCGATGGGACGAATGTGAAGCGGATCTTTAATCCACTGTTCAAAGTTACCTTGCCAGGCTACATGGAACAGGAGGCTGGATGCCCACAGGAAGATGATTGCCAAGTGACCGAAGTGAGTAGCGAAAATCTTTTGGTAAAGATTTTCCTCTGTCATGCCATCGTGGGTTTCAAAATCGTTGCCTGTAGCGATCGCATACCATATCCGACGAGTAGTCGGGTCCTGTGCGAGATCCTGGCTAAATTTTGGAAATTTTGTTGCCATAGGTTTAATAATTCCTCTGACCTTTAGCCATCAAGTACCAGTTTTGCAAGTTATGAGTTGAGAGTTATGAGTTGAGAGTTATGAATTGAGAGTCACGAGCTAGAAATTTTTATTTTCAACTCCTAACTCCTAATTTTTGCAAAGACTGGAGTTAATCCCGTCTCTACTTCTAACTCCTAACTCCATAACTCCTAACTCCTAACTCTAAAAAACTGATTGCTACCCTACTGAAAGGATGTGTGCGTGGAAGAATGCCCAAGTAGTAGCAATTCCTCCTAGAAGGTAGTGAGCTACCCCTACTGCGCGTCCCTGAATGATGCTCAGAGCGCGGGGCTGAATTGCTGGTGCTACCTTCAGTTTATTATGCGCCCAAACGATGGACTCAATTAATTCTTGCCAGTAGCCGCGACCACTGAACAGGAACATCAAGCTGAATGCCCAAACAAAGTGAGCGCCTAAGAACATAAGTCCATAAGCAGATAGGGCACTGCCGTAGGAGTTGATGACTTGTGTAGCTTGTGCCCACAAGAAGTCACGCAACCAACCGTTGATCGTGATGGCGCTTTGAGCAAAGTTACCACCAGTGATGTGAGTCACTGTGCCATCTGGATCTACTGTTCCCCAGACATCTGATTGCATCTTCCAGCTGAAGTGGAAAATTACAATAGATAGGGAGTTATACATCCAGAATAGTCCCAGGAATACGTGATCCCATCCAGACACTTGACATGTACCGCCACGACCAGGGCCGTCGCAGGGGAAGCGGAAGCCCAGGTTTGCTTTGTCTGGAATCAGACGAGAGCTACGGGCAAATAGCACACCTTTGAGCAGAATTAAGACGGTGACGTGAATGGTGAAGGCGTGAATGTGGTGAATTAGGAAGTCTGCTGTTCCCAAAGCTATGGGTGCAGCTGCCACTTTACCGCCTACAGCCAAAATACCGCCGCCAAAGACATAGCTAACTGGTTCTAGGGCATTGGGCGCAGTCGATCCAGGAGCCAAAGCATGGATATTTTGTATCCACTGGGCAAATACTGGCTGCAATTGAATTGCCGTATCAGAGAACATGTCTTGGGGACGACCCAATGCACGCATTGTATCGTTGTGGATGTACAGTCCAAAGCTGTGGAAGCCGAGGAAAATAGACACCCAGTTCAGGTGAGAAATAATCGCATCTCGGTGACGAATCACCCGATCCAGCAAGTTGTTTTGGTTCACAACTGGATCGTAATCCCGCACCATGAAGATGGCAGCGTGAGCCGCTCCACCAACAATCAAGAAGCCACCGATCCAAATATGGTGAGTGAATATACACAACTGCGTAGCGTAGTCAGTTGCCAAATATGGATAGGGGGGCATCGCGTACATGTGGTGCGCGATGATGATGGTCAGCGAACCCAAGAAGGCAAGGTTAGTTGCCAATTGAGCGTGCCAAGATGTGGTCAGGTTTTCGTAGAGACCTTTGTGACCTTCACCGGTGAAAGGACCCTTATGGTTTTCCAGGATCTCTTTAATGCTGTGACCGATACCCCAGTTGGTGCGGTACTGGTGACCAGCAATGATGAACAGGACTGCGATCGCTAAATGGTGATGGGAAATATCTGTCAGCCACAAGCCGCCTGTTACTGGGTTTAGACCGCCCTTGAAGGTGAGGAAGTCAGCATACTGACCCCAGTTCAAGGTGAAGAAAGGTGCTATGCCAGCAGCAAAGCCTGGGTACAGTTCCGTCAACAAGTCTTTGTTCAGGATGAACTCGTGGGGCAAGGGTATATCTTTAAGTGCTACCCCTGCATCCAAAAGCTTGTTAGTCGGTGCAGACACGTGAATTAAGTGACCTGCCCATCCCAAGGAACCACAACCTAAGAGTACTTGTAGGTGGTGATTCAGCATCGACTCCACATTTTGGAACCATTCCAATTTGGGAGCTTTTTTGTGGTAATGGAACCAGCCGGCAAATAGGAATAAGCCTGCTAATACCAAGCCACCGATGGCAGTGCAATATAGCTGGAAGGAGTTGGTGATACCCCAACCGCGCCATACTTGGAACAAACCAGAGGTGATTTGAATACCGTGGAAACCACCGCCAACATCACCGTTTAAAATGTCTTGTCCCACAATGGGCCAAACGACTTGGGCGCTCGGCTTAACATTTAACGGATCGCTCAGCCAAGCTTCGTAGTTAGAAAACTTCGCGCCGTGGAAAATCATCCCGCTTAGCCAGATGGTCACTACGGCTAAGTGACCGAAGTGTGCTGAGAATATCTTGCGGGAGATATCTTCTAAATCGCTTGTATGTGTGTCAAAATCGTGGGCGAGTGCGTGAAGGTTCCAAATCCATGTAGTGGTTTTTGGACCTCTGGCTAAAGATCTGTCGAAGTGTCCGGGTTTGGCCCATCTTTCAAATGAGGTAGGAACCGGGTCATTATCGACGATTACTCTTGCCTTTTTTTCCTCTCGCTCCGGAGGACTTATTGCCATTCGACCTCCTCTCTTGATAAGGAATGAGGAATCATGATTACCACATAGTAATGTTTTACCGCACACTCCAGTGATTTGCTGAAGCCACAGTGAAGACCCATGTGGAGAGTTGTTTCTCGTTGAATTATAAAGTCTTCACTTGTACATTGATGGAGATATTTTAACAATAATTCAAAATCCCTGAAATAACTGCCTTTTCTGCCTTTTAACCTTCAAACTAATTGTCCAAAAGTCAATAGTTTATTCATTTAATTTACAAAGGATAACAATTCGTAAAAAAGATGGTTTGGGAATGGGGCATGGGGATGGGG
>NZ_JACKZU010000869.1:0-206 GCF_014222165.1 Nostoc sp. 2RC | reverse complement strand
GGAGTTTGACTTAAAGACGAGTCGTTGCTGAGAACAGAAATTGCCTCAGTGGGGTTTTCCTTTGCTGGCGGAACTATGTCAGGCTGTATTAAAGTTTGATTTGCTGGTGGAACAGCAGCAGGTTGTGGTGGAGTTTGACTTAAAGACGAGTCGTTGCTGAGAACAGAAATTGCCTCAGTGGGGTTTTCCTTTGCTGGCGGAACTAT
>NZ_JACKZU010000868.1:0-210 GCF_014222165.1 Nostoc sp. 2RC | reverse complement strand
TCAGAATACAGAATTCAGAATCAATTCTGTACGAGTCACTGATAAATCTTTAGGTTGAAATATCCACTAAATCTTGATTGCGTAAGGCTATGCGAAAGATTTAGTGGTTTTTAATTTATTCTGAATTCAGAACTCAGAATACAGAATTCAGAATCAATTCTGTACGAGTCACTGATAAATCTTTAGGTTGAAATATCCACTAAATCTTGA
>NZ_JACKZU010000867.1:0-219 GCF_014222165.1 Nostoc sp. 2RC | reverse complement strand
CCAGAGTTTGATGGTGTTGTCATCACTTGCAGAAGCCAGTGTCTTGCCATCGGGGCTGAAGACTACGCTATTGACCCTACTGCTATGCCCTGTGAGGGTTTTGATGGCTTTGCTGGTGCTGACATCCCAGAGTTTGATGGTCTTGTCATCACTTGCAGAAGCCAGTGTCTTGCCATCGGGGCTGAAGACTACGCTATTGACCCTACTGCTATGCCCTGT
>NZ_JACKZU010000866.1:0-225 GCF_014222165.1 Nostoc sp. 2RC | reverse complement strand
CTACGGTGTACACACAAGTCTTGAAATTACACCTCACACTTGGTTTCGTCGTCTATCCCTAAGCTGTTGGATCGCTCCGAAAGTCTGTCATTGCGAGGAGGAACGACGAAGCAATCGCAAAAACCACGGGATTATGCGATTACTTCGCTTCGCTCGTAATGACAGTTAAAATGGTCTTTACGGCTTGAAACCCTTACAGATAGTACTTGTGTGTACACCGTAGCC
>NZ_JACKZU010000015.1:0-43704 GCF_014222165.1 Nostoc sp. 2RC | reverse complement strand
GGATTAGAAAAACTTTTCTCCAGTCCTTAGTTTTTAACTTTTATGTCCCTTACTCTTGAAGACTGCAACCTCTGATTGTCTCATAACTTGAGTAATTAAAAGCTTTAGAATTATTAATGAAAAATTAAATTTTCTATTGTCCACTAGACCTTTTGCAATCAATTGCTTTTTGGACTCTTGTGGTCAAAGGGAACATGTTAAAGGGGAAAGGGAAAATACCAAACATGCACCCCCTTTCCCCTTTCCCTTTTCCCGACTTCTGCAAGAAGTCTACTCTCTATTTCCCCAACCCTGTTGCCTTTGACAAAAATCTTTAAAGAGTGGTTTTGCAAGAGCTTGGGCAGTTAATATTAATTATGCTTCCCACTTTTTTATCCCGCACAACCCTAATTTTTGCATTCAGCGCTCTGGCGGTTTTGAATGTTGCCTGTAGTGAAGACAAACGAAACACTACGGTTGGTGGCAACGAACAACCCGTGGCAATTGGTGATGTGGCATCAGTACAGCCTACCACCACCGAACCAGCAACACCAGAAGCTACTCCTCAACCACAGTCACCACAGCCATCTGAAACTGAACCTAGCGTTTTTGAATTGGCTTTAGATAAAGCTGTCAGTGCTTGGAGTATCAGTCAATCTGCTCAATCTCCAGATGATTGGAATTTAGTGGCGAGTCAATACCAAGATGCTATCGCTCTGATGCGAAAAGTAGAACGACAAACTCCAGAGTTTGGGTTCGCTCAATCCAAAATCACAGAATATCAGCGCCAAATCAAATATGCCAAGCAAAAAGCGACTCCCCGCCCTGCACCAATTAGGGAACCTCAAAAAGTAGTTGTTGTGGTTCCCCAAGCACCAACTACACCAAAGCTTACTTCATCTGTGTCAATTCCGGTACAACAACAATCATTACCACCGGAAATACAAAGAGCTTCATCGGCAGTGGTGATTCCAGAGCAACCGGTATTTACAGCTCCAATTAAAAGGCGAGCTGGTGGTACGCCAATTGTGGAAGTTACTTTTAATGGGCAGCACAAGTTTGAAATGATTGTAGATACAGGAGCCAGTGGCACTGTAATCACCCAAGAAATGGCAAATTCTCTGGGAATAGTGCCAGTGGGAAAAGCGAAGGCAAACACCGCCAGTTCTAGAGCTGTGGAATTTCCTGTGGGTTACGTTGATTCAATGGCACTTGGTGGGGTGAAAGTGAATCGAGTACCTGTGGCGATCGCTGGTACGGAACTGGAAACCGGACTTTTAGGACATGACTTTTTTGGCAATTACGATGTCACAATTAAACGTAATGTGGTAGAGTTCCGCCCGCAATTGCGATCGCAAATCAATTTCCCAGAAATTGAACTAACTCCTCCAACTTCGTCCAAGCCGTCCCGCTTTGCAGAATATCCTTAGCGATTTTAATTCCTTGGGCATGATCGAGGAATGGTATTGTCCCCGCTACTTGCAGTGCCAAGGAAGCATTTAAAGCCACTGCATCCTGTTGCGCCAAAGTTCCCTTGCCTTGGAGGACAGCTTTGAGAATCACCGCATTCTCTTGCACATCCCCACCCCGAAGCATACCTATGGGAGCAGGTGTAACATCCAAATCCAAAGGATTAACAGTAGTTAACTGCACTTCTCCTTCAGATAACACCGCCAAGTCAGTTATATCTCCTAACCCAGCCTCATCGAGTTTTTCTCGCCCGTGCAACACAATGGCCTTTTCCTTGCCCAAATTCTGTAAAGCCTGGGCAACCGTCGCTAAAAGTTTGGGAGTGAATAACCCCACCACTTGCCCGGTTGGACGCAAGGGATTTACTAAAGGCCCCAGTAAATTAAACACTGTGCGTACCCTCAGAGTCCGGCGTAATGAGGCCACTGCTTTCAGTGCTGGATGCCAACCAGGGGCAAACAAGAAAGTAATTCCCACTTCCTGTAAAGCTGCTTGCACTTTTTCACTAGGGGCACTCAAATTTACACCCAAAGCTTCCAATACATCAGCACTGCCAGTGAGACTTGAAGCTGAACGATTGCCGTGTTTGGCAACGGGTACGCCATAAGCAGCGACAACAAAAGCAACGGCTGTGGAAATATTAAAAGTTGACGAACCATCTCCACCAGTGCCGCAGGTGTCTATTACGGAAAAAGACGCGGAGAGTGGGAGACCTGGGGACGCGGGGAAATTATTCTCCCTGTCTCCCTGTCCTCCGAAGTTTGGATCGGAGGAAGCCTCCGCTCCAACTTCTCTCCGTGTCCCCCCGTCCTCCGAAGTTTGGATCGGAGGAAGCCTCCGCTCCAACTTCTCTCCGTGTCCTCCTATAGATTGGGCTTGTAATACTTCAGCCATGCCGGTCAACTCGTCGGCCGAAACGCCTTTAAAGTTCAGTGCTGTTAAAATTGCTCCTGATAACTCTGGAGGAACGGCTTCACTGAGCCAACCTTGCATTAATTCAGCAGCTTGAGTACGCGACAATGATTCGCCATCTATTAGTTGTTGCAGCAGAACATAATAGGATTCTTGTGCAGGAATTGGTGAAGTAGTCATTGCTAGGTTTTTGTGTTGTGGGGTGTAGCTATGTTGCAGGGCATGGGAGCTATCCTACCGGAAAATTAGCTTTCATCAAAGTTACAGCAGAATTCAGAAGTCAGAATTCAAATAGCCTTTTCAGCTAGCTTTGAAGTGTAAATTGTGTACTTCATGCTTCTTGAAATGTGCTGTAAGTTTAAAATTCTATGTTTAACTGTAAAGCCGTATTCATAAGATTCTAATTTTGTAATTTTTTATGCAAATCAAGTTTAAGTTTGTAATTAGTAATAAATAACTCTTTTCCTTTGGCAGCACTACTTTGCTTGTAGTTATTCATGCCATATTGCAATTGCCACTCTGAAATGTTAGCCCATTGAAAATTTTCTCGAATTTGTGGAGAATCGTCGTAAGTGATTAGCCAACGATGATGACATTGTTGCAACAGTTCGGCAAATCTTTGATGTTGAAATGAAGTATGCAAGTTACCGTCTTTTCCATATAGCTTTGATTTGGTAGCACTAAAATATGGTGGATCTAAAAACAAAAATACTTTTTTACCTTCTTTGTTTAATAGGTGATTATAATCTAAATTAGTAATTTCTACATTTTTTGCTAAAATAGGTTCTAATTTTTCCAGCCTTTCTATTGAAGAATTAGTAAAGCGTTTATGAAAAGCTTCTTGGGAAAAACCACCTGATTCAACAGTGCCAGAAAATGTAATTCTATTGAGGACAAAAAAGCGAACTGCTCTGTCAAAATCAGATAAATGATTGACATTTATGGTAGCCAATTCTGTAAAAAGTAATTTACCGTCTGTGTATTTGGCTTTAATATGTCGAATTTCTTTAACTAACTGAGGTAAATGAGATTGGGCAAACTTCCAAAATAAGAAGAGTTCGCGGTTTAAATCGTTAATCCAAATTTTGAGTTTGGGAAATTTTTGTTTTAAATAAATAAATACAGAACCACCACCCACAAAAGGCTCTCGAAATTCATCAAAATCTTCTGGTAAGTATTCAATTATTTGATTTATTGCTTTTGATTTACCACCAGGATAGCGCAGAGGGCTTTTGAGCATAACGGAAAATTATACATAAATTTATTTTACATTTTTCAAATATGTATACAAATAACTACTAGAGAATTATTATTTAAAATTTGTAAGTAGTTTATTTACAAAAGTAACTATAAATCCGAATAATGTCTAAAATTTTTAATACTAACTTCTAACTGAGCCTGACTTTTATGACTCGTTCTGCACCTTATCAACCTTTATGGTTACGAATTCTTCATGGTGTGAGTGCAATTTTAGCGATCGCCGCAATTATTACTGGATTTCTAGTTTACAACACTTACGATGGCCGTTTTGGTAGCATAGCATTTCTTCAACTTCCGGAGAGTCAAGACATTCACGGAACTATTGCATTGTGTTTCTTGCTTGTTCTACCTGCTTTTGCCCTTTATAGCTTTCACGCCGGACAAAAGCGGCTTGTTCAATCTGATTCTTTACAGCAATTAAGTCAAGTTGGCAAGCCCATTTGGTGGGTTAGCTTGCAACGTTTAGCAAACACTCTCATGCTCATCGCTGCTATTTTAGCTGTGAACTCCGGCAGAATGATGAAGGAAGAGTGGCTCCCCAGAAGAGAGTTCGATCGTATTTGGTATTCTCTTCACCTTAGTGCTTGGGTTGTCATGGTTTGCTGTGTAGCAATTCATCTTTTAATGTCTGCTAAGGTGGGTGGCGCGCCGTTGTTATTGTCGATATTTTCCTGGAAGTTGCGACCAGAAGATAGCCCTGGACAATGGTCTAACCGTTTTCGTGGTTGGTTGAGTAGGTCAGCTCATCTCAGTAGATTAGTAAATAATTTTACGCAAAACAATTTTTATCTCAGAATCATTGAGGTCATTGTATTGGCTGGAATTGTTACAGCCTTTGTCTTACCTATATTTTTCTCTGGTGGTGAGTCTTAAGTAATTATTGCTTGCTTGATATTAATTATACCAAAAATTTACGTGACCAAATATCTACTGAATAATTTATTGGCTTTTAGTTTATGTTGCAATTTCGTAAAAATCTGATACATTACTTTACATAACGTTAAAACCGTTACAACATAGAACCTTGGAGTGTTAATTATGTCAAACGCTAACAAGACTACGCCTTCAGTTTCAGAAGATCCTAATGCTTTACGCTGGGGCTTTACTCCTCAGAGTGAAAACTGGAATGGTCGTTTGGCAATGATTGGTTTTTTAGCCGCCATTCTCATTGAAGCGTTCTCCGGTCAAGGGATTTTACATTTCTGGGGCATTTTATAATTAGTCATTAGTCATTAGTCATTAGTCATTAGTCATTAGTCATTAGTCATTAGTCATTAGTCATTAGTCATTTGTTCTTTGTGAATACGGATGAGTGAACTACCTACAGTGACACTTCGTGTACACTGTAGGCTTCCTGTCCAGCAGAAAGCGCAGTAGTAGATTTCTTGCGTCCTCTATTGCTGCGGCTTACATCTGGGCAACAGGCTTTATCCCCCGTTCCAGAGGAGCCAGCGCCGTGGGCGGGTTTCCCGACTTGAGGCGACTGGCATGTCAAAATCCGTAGTCCTTCATCTCGAAGGTTAATGCTTGCATTCACATCCCGATCATGTTTTGTATGGCAGTTTTCACAAGTCCAAAATCTTACATCTAGCGGTAAACTACCAACTTGATTTAGGCATACATGACAGGTTTTTGAACTGGGGAAGAATCTATCAACTTCCTGATATATTTTCCCGTCTATCTCTGCCTTGTATTTCAGCATGGTGCAAAACATTCCCCACCCAACTTGATGGATGGATTTAGCCAAACAATGATTCTGCATCATGCCCTTAACATTAAGATTTTCTACCACAATAACTTGGTTTTCGTTAACTATCCTACGAGATAGCTTGTGCAGAAAATCCTCACGACAGTTGGTGATTTTTCTGTGGACTCTAGCAACTTTTTTCCTAGACTTAATTCGATTCTGAGAGCCTTTCTGTTTTCTAGATAGCTGTTGCTGTTTGAGTTTTAAATTCTTCTCGTGCTTGTTGAGTATTCTAGGATTATCAAACTTTGACCCATCACTTGTAACAGCAAAGTGGGTCAACCCCAAATCAATACCTATTGCTTTGCCATCCGTGTTTGATTCCGGTTTGTCTTTACCATCGTCAAACAGAATTGCTGCAAAGTATTGATTGGAGCAGTTTTTAGATATAGTTACAGTCTTGACTTTACCCTCAATAGGTCTATGAATTATTGCTGATACATCACCTATTTTGGGCAGACTTAAATAATTATCAGCAACTTTGACGTTTTGGGGATATTGTATTGACTGCTTACCATGCTTGGATTTGAATCTAGGGTATTTAGCTCTTTTTTCAAAAAAATTATTGAAGGCTACACCCAAATTTAAACAGACTTGCTGCAAACATTGTGAATATGTCGAAGTTAACCATTCATACTCTTTTTTCAACTGTGGGATTATCTTTTTTACTGCGTAGCCAGATAAGCCCTTGCCAGTTTCCTTGTATGTTTGGTTCATCAAGTTCAAGCAATAATTCCATAGCCAACGACAACAGCCAAAAGCTTGCGCTAGAGACTGCTGTTGATGAGCATCTGGATATAACCTGACTTTGACGACCTTGAGCATTTTAGATTGAAATCAATTCACTATAAAACAGCATAACATAAGATTTGCTCGTTTCCTCCATGTCTTTCTCCCTGTTTCCCCTGCGGGGAAATTTGGTCAAAAGACTGTCGTCAACTCACGCGCAATTCATCCCACGCTGCACGAAGTGAGAGGCGTGGGGCTTCTTGCTGTTAAAGGTGTGCGATTCGTTCAGTCGAAATCCGTCTAAGGAGGGATGACTGGCTTTAGTAGAGTAATCGTCAAAGATTGAGTTCGCACTTTTCTCCTCTACTAATGACAACTCAATATCCATGTAAGTGAGAGCGAGTACCCTAGAAAACTCAAGTCTTACCACCCTGGTGCGGGGTTGAAAGCACAGAAAATACCCGAACGACCGGGTATCCCCCACTGAGGAGACTGACTATCAAATCGGTGAAGCGGGGCTGAAAGCCGATTAATAGGCGGTAATTGCCGAAAGCGCCTTCCGCAAGCAAGAGTCCCAAGGGTAGAGCAAGCGAAGTGTCGCCTGAATCACCGTAAAGCAAGAGCAGGGAATAAGCTAAGTGTTTAAAAGCACATCCCTGCGTTGGAAATATCCAGCAAGGGTAAGGTCTGTCAGGTTTTGCTTAACCGAGACAGCGCACTACCTAGAACCCCGGTGAAAAGACACGCCCTAAAGGCTCAAAACAATGGATGTTGGGAACGAAGTAACCCCCTGGTATGCTCCTGTGAAGTACAGGTAGGTGTCAAGCCATAAACAACGAGAGGGAGGGATGGTTTAAAAAGCAAATGCCCAACCCGAATACACGGGTAATGCCTAAAAAGGGATGGTGTAATTACCGGGATATGCTGACGTAAACCGCAGTGTGGGAAAAGCTAGAGGTAACAGTAGCTATGAATAAGCCTAAATCGGATTCAGAAATGAATATCGAGGGATGGAAAACAATCGATTGGCGAAAAGCCGAAAGGTATGTTTTTAAGTTGCAAAAACGCATCTACGCTGCTTCTTGCCGTGGTGATATCAAGCAATGTCGCAAACTCCAAAAGACGTTAATGAGGTCTTGGTCTAATAGGGTGCTGGCGGTACGACGGGTTACAGTTGAAAACCAAGGGAAAAAGACAGCAGGAGTGGACGGAGTTAAATCACTGTCCCCAAAAGCGCGTCTGGAACTGACAGGACAATTAAAGCTCACTGGTAAATCCAACCCCACTAGAAGGGTTTGGATACCCAAGCCAGGACGAGACGAAAAACGTCCATTAGGAATACCCACTATGTATGACCGCGCACTACAAGCCGTAGTAAAAGCGGTAGTTGAACCAGAATGGGAGGCACACTTTGAGCCTTCAAGCTACGGATTTAGACCAGGAAGGTCATGCCACGATGCGATTTCACACATTAAACTTTCCATTAAAAGCAAGGCTAAATACGTGCTAGACGCGGATATAAGCCGATGTTTTGACCGCATCAACCATGAAGCACTGCTGCAAAAACTTAATATCAGAGGCAAAGTCAGGAAACAAATTAAATCTTGGCTAAAATCTGGAGTCATAGATAAAGGTGCTTTTACTGCCACATCTGAGGGCACACCACAGGGCGGGATAATCTCGCCGCTACTAGCCAATATAGCCCTCCACGGTTTAGAACACTGCTTGAAAAACTTTGCCGAAACCCTTGACATCAAAGACCCTTCCCACGGAAGGCAAATGTCAAGAAGCAACAAAAAGCAAAGTTTAACAATAATTCGATATGCAGACGACTTCGTTGTACTGCATGAGAATAAAGCCGTTGTCCAAAGATGTCGAGAGATAATCTCGGAATGGTTAGCTGGCATTGGCTTAGAATTGAAACCGGAAAAAACGAGACTCGCTCACACTCTGAACCCAGAGTTAAGCGAAGATGGAAAAGCTGGATTTGACTTTTTGGGTCATCACATAAAGCAATTCCCGTCAGGCAAATATAACAGCGCCTACAATGGTCACGGAAAAATCCTCGGTTTCAATACACTCATTACCCCATCTAAGAAAGCGTGTAAGGTTCACCAAGACGAAATAGGACGCATCATCAAAAAATACAGGTTCTTACCGCAATCGGCACTAATCAAGAACCTCAACCCTATAATCAGGGGATGGTCTTCCTATTATTCAAACTCCGATGCTAAAAGCGTCGGAGAATTATCAAGACAAGACCACCTTACATACTTAAAACTCCGAAGATGGGCAGAACGCCGCAGTGGAAAACATTCATACGGTAATAACAAATACTGGACTTCCATTGACGGCGACAATTGGGTATTCGCAACCAGTGAAGGAGGAGCGAACCCCCTTCGGTTGCTCGACCATAGTGAGATTAGTTGCAGTAGCACTGACTATGTGAAAGTTAAAAGCGATAAAAGCCCCTACGATGGCGACCTAATTTACTGGAGTTCAAGACTAGGGACACACCCCGAACTGCCTTATCGTCAGGCTAAGTTGTTAAAACAACAAAAGGGTAAATGTCCGTGGTGCGGCTTAAACTTCCAACAATGGGATGTAATAGAAGAAGACCACATCATCCCCAGAGCGTTAGGCGGCAAGGATGAATATAAAAATCTACAACTATTGCATCGACATTGCCACGACGAAAAAACCCGAATTGATTTACGGGAAATTAGGAATAAAGACCATTCCAAATTCCTTGAGAAACTATCTCATTTTTGGGACAAATTAGACTGGGAATGGGTTGACGATATTCCTAATTTTGTAAGTCATAAGGTTAGGAAGTCTGAAATGACAAAGAGATATCACACTGAGTAGCCGTGTGCGGTGAAAGTCGCAAGTACGGTTTCGGATGGGAGGGGTGGAACAGCAATGTTCCCCTCGACCCTAGCTAATGACTATTGCCAACACCTAGCGTGATGAACGGAATATTACACGGCCTGGTGATTCTTCATGGTTAATTCGGGCATATACCCGCAGACAAGTTAAGACTTCCCCAGGAGTACCGCCAAAATCTAGTTGTAAGTCATCTTTGGATGAAGTACAAATATCTGCGTAAAGTCCGGATAACTGGCGAATCCGGACTTCATTACCAGCGTTAATGGCTTTATCGGCGATTTTCTTGAGAATACGGCGGGATTCGTTTTGTAGCTTTCCCCACCAGGAATAACGTTGTGCGGGTGGTACAAAAACCAAGGAGTGTATTGCTTCATCCATATCAATCCAAGCACGCAAAATAGACAGGGGATCGTTACTTTCTTCGGCTTTTTGGGTGCGTTGACAGCGATCGCTCAAAGCATTAATATATTGACTCTGTTGTTCGGCTTTGGAATTGAGCGAAACTATATCAAAGCTACAAACACTTTTTAAGGCATGATAAAAGTTTGGTTCTATTTCTAGAAATTTCATATATAAAAGTAAGAATCCTGTGGAAAAATCGGATTCATTCTTTTGGAGATTTTGAGATAAACTTAATCCCTGAGTTTGAACAGTACCGCTAAGTCCAGGGTAGATAATTTCATCGCGGATAAAAGGAAGTTGCAAAAGATTAGCATTGTCGGCCATCGCGCCAATTGATTGCGCCATATCTAAAGTACGCTTTTGCCAAGATACAGCTAAATCTTCTGGTATTCGTAATAACTTGCGTTGAATTTCATGCCATAAATCTGAGTCAGTTTGACTTTGTAATGGAGAATTACCCAGATAATAATTAAGTTCTGCATCAGAATTGAAAGCTTCCCTTAAATCATTGAGTTTTAATGGATTTTGGGAAGTTATGATCGCATCTTCCCAACCAATATCTGGGTGTAAAGGTGTAGGTGCAGGTTGCAATAAGTTATGAAGTTCTTGTAGCAACTCATCGCATACCTCAACTCCTGAATCTTGGGGAAATTCTGCACGAGCCTGATTTAAAGTAGTTTCTAGACCGTAGAGAGTAAACCGTAATAATTGGGCTAATTGTGAGTTTTGTATTTCTAATAATTTCCGGAAATGGTGCATTAATATTACCTTTTTTTATCTCACGCAGAGGCGCAAAGAAAAAGAGCTTTTTTCTATCTCATACTAAGACGCAACACGCCAATAAAATTTTTGCGCGGCAGTCGCTTCTCCTGTGGGAGACGCTACGCGCTGCCTTGTCTTTGCGCGAACAAATTCTAATGTATACCGCAAAACGGATCGCGTTCCTTATCAACTTCATTAGGCTGTAATTCTAATTCAGCCAGATAAACGCATCCTTCTTGTTGAAGACATTCTTGATTTGTTGAAGTCCAATAGGGTACTTCACCTGCGTGCATTCGTAAAATCCCTTGGTTATCCAGAGTTACACGATATTGGCAAGGATAATCTGTTGTGGTGTCTGGTTTACTGAGTGCGCCAATTCTAATCCATTTTTTTGTTTGGGTTTCGGCGTCTGTTTGATAAACATAGAAAGTATGCTGGCCAGTTTTAGGAAAAGGAGGTAAGGGATTACTAATTAATCCGATTCCTGGTTGTGTTACACCATCACGCAAATAATGAAATGTTTGGAAGGAACTATTATTATTTCCCACTTCAAATACTAAATGATAGGCATCTGTGCGATCCACAGTTGCAGATTCGATGACATTGACAGCAATATCACCGTCATTTAAGTCTTTATTGGGGCGTTCTACGGCGATATTCCACATCAATTTACCATCAGCAAATAACTCGGAACTTTCTGAAAGTACTGCTGCTAAATCAATGCCAGAAACATCTATTAAGTAATGCGGATTTCCTTGACATAGCAATACATTAAATTCTAGAGTTTGGTCGATTTCAAACTGGACTTTGATTTTTTTCAAAAATTCTGCTTCTTCCATTCCTAATTTATTCATCAGGTTTTTACCGTCGAAGCTACCCCAAAGTCGTAAATCTCCTTCTTCGTAATCTTGGCGGTAGATAATGTTAGTTAATTGTATCCCTTGCCAAGGAGTGCGAACTTTGGCTACAGTTTCCCAAGGTGCTAATTGATAAAGTTCTTGACCAGCTTTAAATATAGTTAATAAATCATTACTTTGAGTTTTGCGTTTGAAGTTGCAAGGCAAATAATAAAACAGGTTTTTGACATCAATTTCTAGCTGATTAGCTCCCTTTCGTAGCAAAGTTTTCGATTCTTCTGGGTCGAATCTCAACCTACGTAATTTTTCCGCGTAGCAAGCACCGGCGGAGGTGGCTAATTTTGTAAATTCCAAAACAAAAGTAATGCGTTCTGGATTCCAAACAAAATAAGGCGATTTACTAAATTCTTGATAAATTTGCCGCTGTACTAAGTCGAGATTGCAGGTTTTTCCAGAGAGAATTAACCAATCAACTTTTTGAGAATTCCAAGAATCTTTGGTGAGATCTTCGGGACGCAAACGGCTTTCCATCAATCCTTTAGCAATCCCGATGGCTTCTTTAATTCCTGAAACTGCGGCTCGTTCAAATTGACGATTGTCCAAGGTGACGCAGATGTTATTTGGGTCTTGGACTGGTAATTTAATGACACTTTGAGCTAAGAGTTCAGAAATTTCTTGTTCAGAAAGGGTGAAGGTTAATAAAGAATCGTCAGTTGGTGGTTTTTGACCGAGTTTCAGTTTTGCTACTTCTGCATAATCCCACAAAAGATAAAATGTTTGTAGGCGTTGTGGTGCTTGTTGCCAACGAGTAGGTAAGACTTTTTCGGCAGTATCAAGAGCATCTTTATAAGCAACGTCCCCCTCTGGATTTTCTTTATCTAAACATTTTAAAAGGCTGCCAGTTTTAAACTTACCTTGTTCTAAGAATCGGTCGTTTAATTCAGAATTAATTAAATCTTCTAGCTTTTCGCTTTCGATGTCGCCAGTGGTGACTGCTGTTAATAAAAAGTCAGCGATCGCCACTTTTAAAAGTCGAAAAATTCGCAGTGTAATTAACTCACCGCCTAACTGTAAATGTCCAGAGGAACCTAATAGTTTGGGAGTCAATTTATAATAACGTCCTCCTAAACCCCTATCTTCATAATCACCAAAAGCCGGGGTTTTATCTTCCAAAGTTAACTCAATTAAAGCCAAGTCTGTGGTTCCGCCGCCGATATCCAAAACGAGAACATTTTGCGACCATTTATTTCCAGTTTGGCGACAACGAGTTTTAAATGATTCAATACCAATATTTAAATTCCCGCCAAATTCTCGCCATAAAAAGAATATCGCCACAGAAACAGCTTCATCATAAGCAGTTTGGACATCATCTATGGCCAATTGTTCAACTAATTCTTTAACTTCCTTGCGAACAACCGGCGGGGCGACTGTTGGATAGGTGACAACTGCTGTTAACAAATCCCCTTCTGAAAATCTACGTCGTGCCCGTTGGCGATAGTCTTCAGTTAACTTTATTAAATGCGCCCAAGCAGATTGAATTAATTCTTTAGCAGTAATTGTTTCTTCCTGACCATCCAAAATTACTGAAAACGATCGCTCTTGGCCAAAATAGCGTTTTGGTGAATGATAAAACCTGCTAATAATTTCCTTTAAAGTACTGCTTGTACCTTGGGCGATGGCTTTTTTTCTATTATCTCTAGCTTCTCTACCCATCCGCAGTTGTAATTCCCCTAAATGGCAGATTTCTGATTCGCTAGGAATCTCTGTTTCCCGCCTATCTATATCCAGCACAACAGGAATCAGATTTTGCGATTCTAAAGTAGGAACGCGGAAGACTTCGTGATAAATTTGATAGAGTTTTTTGCTGACAGCGCGACGGAATCTTTCGCTATTTCCTAAACACAGTTCAATTTGGCGAATCGCTTCTAAAAATCTCTCTTTGTTATCAGATTCAAAAACTTCGCTTAATTTTCGTGGTTCTATTTCTAGGTTTTTACTAATTTCTAAAATAAACTTTTCCCAATCTTCATCACTGACATCTGGTAAAGCTATAGCAGCAGGAGAACTCAGCCATTGCGATAAGCGATCGCGCAATCGCATTTCTTGTTCTTTGGGTAAAATTTCGGTGATGGGTACTTCAATGGGATCGAAAAGTGTAACTGTAGAATTCGACGTACCAAAATCTAATGCAAACCATCCGGGAAATCTTTTTTGTTGTTTCTCGTTTGGCTGTTTATCAGTATAGTTGTGCAATTGAAAAGAGTTCATTATAACAAGTATTTCTGTTTAACTGTGGCTTTTTTATAGAGCGTAGGCGTAGCCCGCCTTAGACATCGCTCTTTCATCCAAAAGCGTAGGCGTAGCCCGCCGTAGGCATCGCTATACTTACTAAGTTGATGTTGAAGATTCTTGCTCGTTTATAAGTCTTACTTGTTCGACGGTTAAACTAAGTAATTTGGCAACTTCTTCCATCGATATACCACGAGCTAAGAGCTGAGGTACAAGTTCAAGTTTTGCTTGTTCTCGTCCTATCTCCACTCCTTGTTCTCGTCCTATTTCTACTCCTTGCTGTAGTCCTTGCTGTAGTCCCTCTTGTTTAGCTTCTTGATAAACTCTAGTTTCTTCTAACTTAACTCCTAACATGGCCTCTACCTCTTCACGACTTAAGTTGGCAAATTTATAAACAGCAATTGTTGTGATTACATCTATTATCTCCTCCTTAGCCAAGACAGTTATCTGTTCTTGTTCCACCCGTTCAATTAAACGTTTCGCTTGTTCCACCATTTGAGTTTCTGAAGCGATAGTTAACTGCATCAAACTGATACCAACTTTTTGCTCATCAGGATTACCTAACTCATCTAAATAAATACGTTGTACTTGAGAACTGTTTATTAATGACCTATGAATAGCGGTTTTTTCCGGTTCCAAGCTGCGAGATTGTAAAATAATTACTCCGTACCAGTCATCATAAAGCGTTGCGTTGCGATACATATACAGCATCGATTCTGAGAAAAAGCGATGGTACAGTAACTCATCTTTTTGAAATTGCACCTCAGCAAAAAAGACAATTTGAGATGTTGCATCAGGTGGAGGTAAAAATACCCCATCAATCCGAAATGTTGGTTCTTTAACTTCAACTGATTCAAAGCGATAGTTAGCAGCTTCGGCTGGTGGCTGTTCTACTAACTCAAAAAGCAACCCTGGAACACGCTTAAAAAGCGTATAAAAAATCGCATCTCGTCTCACAAATACATCCTCATCACCCTACGCGATCGCTTAAGAAGAATTCAGGAGTCAGAATGGGCTACGCCCCGCTGCGCTAACAGAATTCAGAAGGCTTTGCTTCTAAATTGTGGGTTTTTATTGAGTCATCTAAAAACATCCTAATAAGAAACAGCCGCAATGTCTGAAAGAATCTGCAACCAAGTAGGAACTGTAACTTCAGATGGTAAGTCACCAGCTGTTAAGTATCTCAGTAATGCTTCTTTTTTCGAGAGGTTTTGCAAACTGGGAATAATTTGATCCAAAATACCTTCTAATTCGGAATTAATTTGCTGATTGACTTCACTAACATACTGCACAAGATGAAGGCTGACGCTAGCAGTAATTTCATCTCGCAATCGCAGTACTAAAAGTTGGTGATTGCTGGATCTGGCTAAGCCTTGGCTTTTTTCTGGTGCCCAGTCAAAGATTTGACCAACATTGTGTTTTTCGTCTTGACGCGCTAACGGAAAAATGATTTCGGGTGCAACGGTTTTGTCTTTGCTAGTAATTTCAGAAATGATTGCTTCTTTCCATTCGTTGGGGTCGCATCCTAGTAATAGTTTATAAAAAAGTTCGGCTTCTTCCACACCAAATTTTGCTTCAATTTCTTGTTCCATTTCTGGGCGGAGAATTGCTTTCAATTGGTCGCGTTCTGGGGCTACTTGATTTGACAATTGATTTAACAAATCTACCACAGCTTGACGAATGCGATCGCTAGCAAATTCTTCTACTTCTTTAACGGTTTTTTCAAATATTGGATAAAAATCATCGCTCTTGGTCGGTAGAGAAGTATTAAGACGATTTCCTCTATCAAATAATTTTCCTGCTGCACCTTTAGATTCAGCGAGGGCGATACTACCATTGTTTACTTTATTAAACAATAAAGTCCACTGACTCCAATTAAGTATTTTAAAGGTAAGTTCGTCTTTTACAACATCGCTAACAACAAAGCCACGCCGGTCTTTGAGTGGTTCTTTTCCTAAATTTTTTTGAAAATTTCTGTAGATTTTATCTAAAGTTTCCACCACAAACCGCAACTCAATAAAAGCGGGACTGTCTCCTGTGGGGATGCCTTGCTCGTGAATTTCATCTATGATGTCTTTCAAATGATCTTGTTGCTGACTCACAACATCAGCAGCTCTTTTGGTATCTTCATGCAATTGTTTGAGACCATGAGTAGCAACATGATTTTGAATCAATTCCCGTAGTTTTGCTAGGCTACCATCTTGAGCAAAGTAACCTAATTGTCTGCCTAAATAGCTGCGAGTATCAGAGTCTAAAAGCCGTTGGCTTAAGCGTCCCCATTTTTCTTGTAGCCGTTTAGATCTGTCTAAATAATCAGGATAATCCAAGTTAGCTAAAAACTCTGGCGAACCTGCTTTGACTTTACTCGAACGTTTTGCTAAATCAGCTAGTCCTAACAGTGGTGAGAGTAAAACAATGCGGTCTTTTTGAGTTGTAAAAGCCTGTGCGCCATCAATAGTAGTTTGCAGAACTTTAAGTTTTTGGAAAACAATTTCCTCATGCAAATCCCTATCTTCAGTTAGTTGGTCGAGTTCTCGTTCGCCACCTTCACTTTCTAAAGGTAATTGATCGAACCGACCCACACCAACGAGAATTAAATCTTTCAAATCTTGTCCAGGTCGCTGCTGCTGCATCATAGTAAAGATTTTATTAGCGCGATCGCTTCCCGGAGATTTACCATTTAGCAATACTAAAATTGTCTGTACTTCTGCCAATTCTCGCAGTGATAAAAAGGTATCCCTAGCACCAGAATTAGCAGCCCCCAATCCCGGAAAATCAATGAGAATAAATTTAGCAGCACCCGTCACATCCCAAATCTCCCGCGAGATTTTGACATCAATATCTACACGGCGAATTAGGGGAAAGCTGTTTTGTAATAATTTCGTTGGTAGTCTTTGGGGTTGACTCGGTAATCGAATATGTGCCGGTGGTAAATCCTCAAAGCTGAGAGTTTGGATAGCCATTGGCTGTTCTACTAGCTGTAGTCCTTCGCGAGCGGTGGTAGCATCAATTTGGTAGCGACCACTACACAACACTTCGCCATAGGCTTGATAAGCCCGCAAAAATAATACTAATTCCCTCAGTAAATACCGCAATTCTAAATTATTAGAACTGTTCCATGCTTCCTCACACCAGCCAATAATATCTTTGCCAGAATTGAGTCTCGACACTGGTATGGGAGGAAGTCCTGCTGCCGTTGTCCGTTTATTAGCTTCCCCCAGCATAAAGCGCAGACATTCGTGTACCCCTTCATGGGAAAGATATTCTACAGTAAAATTGCTTAATTGCGTAGTTGCAAAGTTATCTTGGGGAATGATGTGCAAAGCTGTGACATTACCTGTAGTCGGGTTTTCACTGACAGGCAAAGCATCTGCATATCCAATCAAACTGCCTAAAAGTAAAGTTTTGCCGCTACTGAATTCCCCCATCACACCAATTTTCACAGGCGAAGTGGCAAGATCCACAGTTTTTTCAGCAGCTTCCCGCAGACGACGGAGACAATCATCAAGGCTAGCCGGAACCCAATCTTCTTGTTTTGAAGGGTATTCGGGTACAGAATCTATCTTCCGGAGGATGAATTCACCGTACTCTTTAAAACTAGCCAGCTTGTCTGGTTCCATAGAGTAGTTTCCGCCTAACATAAATTTCTCTGAGCTTTATAACATATAAAATGCGATCGCCAAGGAGCCATACAACAGACTGTTGACTGTTGACTGTTGACTGGTGACTGGTGACTGGTGACTGGTGACTGGTGACTGGTGAGACAAATTGCAATAATTCTTTCCCCTTTCCCCCTTCCCCTTTCCCCTTTCCCCAAATCGTATTACCCCTGCACTTCTGCTCCATCTCCCTTATCCCCCCATCTCCGTACAAACGCGATTAATCACGTCTCTACCCACCGTCTACTCTTTAGTTTGATATAGAAAATCTTCAAATTGATGAATTTCTGATGAAGACATAATTGCCTCGCGTAGTAGTTGTAAATAATTCGTGAAAAGTCATATCCCCGGCTTCTTTGAGAAGTCGGGGATTTCAACACAGGCAAGTAAAGCTAATTCAGATTTTCAGTGATTAAATTAAATAATCAGTATGAATTTATAGATGATTTTAAATAAAAAGTTTATCAGACAGCAATATTGGCGTCAGTGCCCAGAATTCTCCAATTGAATTGTGTGCGACTGGCGGATAGAGTAGCGATGTGCCGTGTCTGCCTGTGTCTGGATAAACAGCGTTTTTGCACCCACACCTAATTTTTAATTTGGTGGTGCTTCTAGATGGCGGGTGCTACTTTGAACTGATTACCTTCTGACTTCTGAATTCTTTAATTCAGTAATTTTACTGAAGCGGGGAAATTTTGAGTTTGCATAAAAATGATGAAGTCTATCTTAATCAAAACTTCAGCATTTCCCCAATTTATTTACACAAAAAGAGGAATTAACGCACATATAAAAAGAAATAAAGTATTAAGATAATTACCAGGCTATGGCTGAACATATTATACACATTTTTTAACAAATCTAGTTTCAGAGATTTTAATTCAATAATTTAGGCAGAGCAGGCAGGCAAAAGTGTTTCCTAAAAGGGTGCAAAACTACATTAACCAAATCAAGGTTAAAAAAGAAAACATAGAACAAGACGAGAAACTATTTAAGAAACAAAGTCCATTGACAGAAAAGAAGCAGGGAAGAGAATTAACAAAAGCATTAAGACGGCTGGCAACGGAAACTGCAAAACGCCAAACTGTTGAAGCACAGTTGTGTCAAAAAACATCAGAATGGGCAGCGATTTTGCAAGTACTTCCTGATTTTTATTTTCGTGTAGATGCTGATGGAACTATCCTGGATTACCGACCGGGAAAAATGCCAAATCTGGATATTGCACAAAAAGTTGAACGGGGCAAGAGTTTGCGGGAATGCCTACCGATTGCTGTAGGCGATCGCTTTCACCAAGCCATGACTCAAGTACTTGTAACTCAATGTGAAGTGAATTTTGAATACAGCTTACCGCTACCACTGGGAAATTGTAACTTTCAAGCTAGATTATTACCCTTACCAAAACAACAAATTATAGTTCTTGTCCGTGAAAATGAGGACAAAGTACAAGCAGCATTACTCGAAAGAGATAATAAGCTTCGTATTATCGTGGAGAATGCCAATAACATTCTTTTTTCCCTGACACTTGAGGGGATATTTTCCTACGTTTCTCCCAACTGGACTGATATTTTAGGGCATGAAGTTGCTGAAGTAGAAGGTAAATCCTTTAGTCTGTTTGTGCATCCACAAGATGTACCCAAGTGTGCAAATTATTTGCGAAAGGTTGTAACAACAGGCGAAAAACAAGATCCAATGGAATATCGAGTAAAACACAAAAATGGTAGTTGGCGATGGCATACAAGTAGCTCATCTCCTATTAGAGACGCCAATGGTAATGTTTTAAACTTCGTTGGCATTTGCTATGACACCACCGACCGCAGACAAGCAGAAGAAGCACTGGCAGAACGCGCCCGTTTAGCAAATTTCCGTGCCGATGTAGATGCAGCCCTCACCCAAAGTGACACTTTAAATAACATGATGCGCCGCTGCACAGAAGCTTTAGTTCAACATATCGATGCGGCTTTTGCTCGGATTTGGACGCTTAATAAACAGGAAAATGTACTAGAGTTGCAAGTCAGTTCTGGGATGTACACCCATATTCATGGGCCTCATAAACGCGTGCCAGTTGGTGAATTCAAAATTGGTTTGATTGCCCAAGAAGGCAAACCCCACCTCACTAACTCTGTACAGACAGATCCCCACGTGAGTCACAAAGAGTGGGCAAAACGAGAAGGTATGGTGGCTTTTGCGGGCTATCCCCTGATTGTTGAAGGTGAAACTGTAGGGGTAATAGCGATGTTTTGCCGCCAAGCAGTAACAGAATCAACTTTTAAAGCCTTGGAATTTGCCGCCCAAGAGATTGCCATTGGCATCAAACGCAAGCAAACAGAAATTGCCCTCAGAGAAAGCGTCCAGCGAGAAACATTACTCAATCGTCTTTCTAGTCAAATTCGAGCTTCTTTGGATCTAAATTACATTGTAGAAACCGCAGTGCGGGAGATTCGCAATTTATTTCAAATAGACCGTTGCGCCTTCTTTTGGTATCGACAAAACGCTGAAGTCCCCTATTGGGAGAGAGTGTATGAGGCCAAAAGTTCATTTTTACCGTGTCTGCTAAACGACCAAGAAAACAACGTAGAAATCGAACTCATCGCCAGCAAAACTTTGAACAAAGAAATTATCCGCATTGATGATGCTAAAACTGTAGGCTATGGCATTACACGGGAGTTTTTGACCGATTTCGGTTTCACTGCTTTTATGTCGTTGCCCGTACATACCCAATCTGGGGAAATTGGCGCTTTTAGCTGTGGTTATTGTAACGGTTTGCGGCCTTGGCTAGACAACGAAATCGAATTACTCCAAGCAGTAACAGACCAAATAGCGATCGCCATTGACCAAGCTAAACTTTATACTCAAAGCCGCATCGCTGCCCAAACTGCCCAAGATAAAGCCCAGCAACTAGAAGTTGCAATGCGAGAACTGCAACAAACCCAAGCCCAACTCATTCAAACTGAAAAAATGTCTAGTTTGGGACAACTAGTGGCGGGAATTGCCCACGAAAACAATAAACCCGTCAATTTTATCTATGGCAATATTAGCCACGCCAGTGGATATATCCAAGATTTGCTGGATTTAATAGAACTTTATCAACAACACTACTGCCCACCAGCACCAGAAATTCACCAACAAATCCACGCCATTGATTTAGACTTTCTCAAACAAGACTTGCCCAAAGTCCTCAACTCTATCAACATGGGTTCTGAACGCATTCGGCAGATTGTCTTATCTTTACGCAATTTCTCTCGCCTTGATGAAGACGGCATGAAAGCAGTGGATATCCATGAAGGTTTAGATAACACCTTGCTACTTTTGCAAAATCGCTTGAAAGCCAAACCAGGACATCCAGAAATCCAAGTAATTAAAGAATACGGCAACCTGCCACCAGTAGTATGTCACGCTGGACAAATGAATCAGGTGTTTATGAATTTGCTCACAAATGCCATCGATGCCTTAGAAGAGGGAGTGGGGAGTGCAGAGTGGGGAAATGACAAAGATGTAGCTTTAGCTTCTCTTTGGGAGACGCTAGCACGAACCCGCAACGTGGGAGATGAGGAAGTAGAACAAGCAGGGGAGATGAGTTTTTCCCCTCTGCCTCTTGTGCCCAATGACGGCAGTTGCTCCACTTGGGGAGACCCCAAGACCGCACTGCCTCCCCCATGCCCCATGACGCCACTTGCTCCACTTGGGGAGACCCCAAGACCGCACTGCCTCCCCCATGCCCAATGCCCAATACCCCAAATTCACATTCGTACTTCCATCGATCAAAACTCTGTAACTATTCGCATTGCAGACAATGGACTAGGAATGAGTGAAAAAGTACGCAAGCATTTGTTTGATCCGTTTTTTACTACAAAACCTGTAGGTAAAGGCACTGGTATGGGTTTATCAATTAGTTACCAAATCGTCGTCAAAAAACACTCTGGAAAACTTGAGTGTATTTCCGCACCTGGAAAAGGTGCTGAGTTTGCCATCGTGATTCCGCTAAACCAGCAACCATCATCCTAGAGATAATATAAAGTTAATATTTTGTTAACCAAAAGTTAATCTATTAGTTGTTAACTGATATTAATTCACTTTTTGCTGCAACATTTGAACATCCCTCTAATAACCTGAAATTTAAGAGATTAAGTTCAGGAGTTAGGGGGATTATTTACATCAAAGTCCTGTATATCTAAGAAGTACAATAGCGATCGCGCCCATTTTGTTTGGCGTTGTACAGTGCTTTATCGGCTAAAGCGATGAGTGTATCTGGCTTAATGTCGCAAGTGGGTATGATACAACTAATACCCAAACTGATTGTGACGATATTTTTGATATCAGACTGTGCATGGGGAATAGCTTGATGGTGAATTGCTTGTTGAATATTTTCAGCTATTGTGATTGCTGCGGCTAAGTCAGTATTAGGAAGCAGTACCGCAAATTCTTCTCCACCGTAACGCGCTACCAAATCGGCGGGGCGATTGACTGTCTTTTGTACTATTTGCGCTATTCTCAATAAACAATCATCCCCTCCAAGATGACCATAGTAGTCGTTGTAAGATTTAAATTTATCAACATCAAATAAAATGAGTGACAAGGGTTGTTGTTCTTGTGAAAGGCGTTTCCATTCTGCTTGTAGTCGTGTATCAAAGCAGCGACGGTTAGCTACCTGAGTTAAACCATCTACATTTACTAATTGTTCTAATTTGTGATTGGCTTCTTCTGTTTTTTCTCTAGCAATTACTAATTCTGCTGTTCTTTCCAGTACCCGTTGTTCCAAAGTTTCCAAAGATATTTGTAATTGAAGTGCCATATCATTAAAGGATTTTGCCAGGTGACCGATTTCGTCTTTTGAGGTAATTTTGGCACGGATGTCTAAGTTACCTGTGGTAAATTGGGAAACTATATTTGTCAGATAAATTATTGGCATTGTTAGCAGCTGCCCAATAGCAAAAGCGATGATTGTTACTACTGAAGCGATAATTGCAAATAGAAACATTGCATCGCAAATTTGCTTTTCTACAGGTGCTAGGGCAACAGCAAGTATCTGTGTAAATAACACAGACCAAGGTTTATATTTTAAACGAGCAATGGCAATTAAATTAACCTCGTTACCTGTGGCTGACAATGATGCAATTAAATACGACTGTTTATTCTCCAATGCTTCTTTGAGTTTTAATTCATTAGTTGCCAATTCATTCACAGGAGAATTAAGCAAACGTCCTTGGCTTTGTAATTCAGTTACAACATTTAAAGGCAGAGGTACAATAGATTTAAAAATCAGTTCTGGTGCAGTGCTATGTGCCAAATAAATATAATTTTCATCTAAAAGAATCCCAAAGGATTTTGCTCCAGCCCGTTCAGTTTCTTGAGTTACTAGCTGCTGGACAACAGTAGCATTGTATGAAACACGCAATACACCTAATATATTTCCCTTAGCATTGCGAACCGGACTGCTAAAAAACAGGGTTACAAGGTCAGGAATTGTTGGCGATCGCTTCATACTAGAAACAAAAGATAAACCAGTTTCCAGTGGTTTTTGAAAATAATTCTCAACTGATTCATCTTTGCCAATGTTCGATATCTGTGTATCCAATACATTTTTTCCGTTTAAGTCCAGCAAAGCATAGGAGAGAATATTGACCATATCTTTGCGACTGAGACGGATTAATGTTTCTATTGCCAATTGCATTTCGGGGCTGTCATTTCGCTGTTTTGGAGTCAGGCTGAGATAGCGTGCCAAACCTGGTAAAATCGCCTCTACACGCACGGCATTCAGATTTGCATCAATAAAGGCATCTATTCTATTAGCAGTTTCGTGAGCCGCCGCAGATAAGGCTTGTCTGGCGTTGTCAGTTAGTGCTTTTTCAGTTGTCTGTTTGTTGATAAACGCCAATAATAACAACGGAATCAAAGAAACAATGAGAAACGAGGCAATCAACTTTCTACGAATGCTCCCCAAAAAAGTCTGCTGCATAGCTTTAAACTAAGAGGGAGGATTTAAGAAGGAAGAATTGAACAAACTTTTTAACTCAGGAATGCGCGTCACGTTTCCAGAGCGAATAAAAAACTCTACATATATCTTGGCGGTTTTGTAGATGGAGTTAGGATTGCTAAATTCAAACAATTTTTGATTCTCAGCTAAATCAGTTAAGTTTACTCCCTCTAGGGAAATTGTATTGCTAGGAATTTTTAAGACTTTGCTGACGATGGCGTTTCCTTCTTGAACATTTGCTTTCCAATAATCTGCGGCTTGTAACCATCCTTGGACAAATGCACGAATGTCTTCGGGGCGATGGCGGATTGTATCACCGCTAAAGACAATCATATCTAAAATCAAGCCAGGGGTTTGTTTGCTGGTAAATAGGATATGTCCCCCTAATTTCATCACTTCAGAAAGATAGGGTTGCCAAGTATGTCCTGCTTGAATAAGATTATTTTTTAGGCGTTGAGGAATTTCTAAAGCTTCTAACTTAACTAAGTTGACATCTTCGCTCGTTAAGTTAGCATTTTTCAACATCTCAGTCACAAAAACTTCGCTAAAACCGCCTAGATTTGCACCTAGCTTTTTCCCTTTCAAGTCAGCAACGGTTTTAATTTGTGATTGGGCGACTACCACATCTGCTCCTGTTGATTCATCTATAACTATCACGCTTTGGATATCAGGATTTGTGGCACTCAAGACTATTAAACTTCCCAAAGATAACGAAATAGCATCATATTTACCCGCAGTGAAATTTGCTTGTTCCAATTGAGTGTAGGGTTTATAAATTAGTTCTACATCTATTCCTTGGGCTTTGAAAAATCCTTTTTGTTGAGCAATGATGCCTGGATATTCCCCAACAAAAGATGCAAATTGTACTTTCAAAGGAGGGCGTTTTAATTTAGTTGGTGCTAAAGTATGGCAAGCAAATAACAAACAGGCAGTAATGAGAAAAATACTAACGTATCTCAGTATTTTAAACATATGATATTTGGTATCTTAGTAGTGGAATGCATGTATTTTTTAGCTTTGTAACCGGTTATAAAAAAGTATTTGCATATCCATTAAAATAATGAGTGTTATTTTCTTTCACTACCACCTTCCTAATAAATATATGTGTTGATTAAGAAAATCAAAATTCGATTTATTTCATAGCGTATTATACCATGCTACTATTAGATATGGAATGAAATTGATACAAAATTAGGATAATAAGTATTTTGGAGAAATCTGCTAACAGCCTTTACGAAAAGCCTATTCATCCAAAATCCCAACTTTTGATGACCTATATTACTGAGCTTTTAACTTTTAAAATTCCTGCTGTTGATAGACAATATAAATAGCTTCTAAAAATACATCAGGTGTATAATTTTCTGGCAGTTTTTCTAAATTAATAATAGATTTAACTTGCTGGGCTAAGTTTAAAGATAGTGATGCTCTAGCTTTTAATGACATTGCACTACGTCGCTGTAAATATTCACGAATAACTGCAAAATCATCAGGTAATAATTGGGATAAGTTGGCAGTTTGTAGTAATTCGTCGTGGAGTATCTTCGCCTGTTCTGAAATGATTAAGTTCGATGCATTAGCTGGCTGGGCTTGAATCACAATGGTACCAGCAGCCAAATCACCCAAGCGCTTTTCGCGGTTGCCCAACATAATTAAAAAAGCGCCAATAAACAAAGTTTCATCAAAGGGTCGCAACAAGGCACGTAATGTTGCTTGTTGTAGCCCGATGAGTCTACCATCATCTCTAACCACGCGAATTTTAGCGATGCGTTTACCAGGGGTTTGTCCAAACCATAAGGTTTCAAAAAATACGAAATACCCAATGTAAATTGCAAAGCCAATAAAAAAGAAAATTGCTAATAGCCAAAGTCCTATATTCCGAGGATTTGTAACTAAATTTTCCAAAAATTTCAACAGTTGCGTTGAAAAAACAGTCCAAATCAACACAAACAACAGCAAACTTATACCCAAAACTGTATAGTCAATCAGCAATGCTAAAGCTCGATTGCCAATTCCTGCTAAAGTAAATTCCAGTTCTACACTTTCTGGAGTCTGGAATGAGATGCGATTAAAAAAGCGCATATTTGAACTAATGAAAAATTAATAAACTTGAATTCAGGTATTGAGTTAACAAAAAATCTACAAAGGAGGTTTTCGTAATTGCAAACCCAAGCCTTCACGGCGACTACGCAAGTCAAAATATAAAACAGCCTTTAGTGCTTGCCAGAATGGCATGACAAAAACTCCACCTATTAAGCTACCAACCCAAGAAATAACATACACAAGTGAATAGATACCAGTACCAGGCTCAAGTTTTAAAAGGAATAAGCTGGGTATATAGTTGAATACAAATACTATTGGTAGCGTCACCAAAAAAGCAACTAATACTACACCTTGAATGCGAAATACTGAAGCTTTAGTTAACTCCCAACTTCTAGCAACACTTTCGCCACCATTAATATTTTCCTCAACTGCTAGGGGCACTTCAGCAACAATCCAACGGGAATAAAACCATGTTAGTCCTAAAAGCACAATCCCGACTGTGACAATGATTGCCAATGTAGTGACGACTATAACGGCTGAATTACCTAATATCCCTCCTAATACTACTCCTATCAAGCCAGCAAAGATACCACCAACGATCGCCAATCCAAAATAAACGACCAGTAAAGATATCCCTACTTGCAAAGCAACTCGAAAAAATGACCACAGACGTGGATTAACGTGATTGTTGGCGCTTTGGACACTTTCTGGTTGGTAAACCAATTCACCAAAAGCCAAACGTGAAATTAACCCCGAAATGGCAGCATACTTCGCCCAACCATAAATTGGGACTATAATCCACAAGTGAGCAATGGCAGCTAAATTGAGATAAGTCTTGAGATGAGAACGATACAGTCGCACCGCAGCGCTGACAACGTTACCAACACTCAGTGGTTGTATGTGACCGGGAGATCCAAAATTTTCAGACATAATACCAAATTTCCCTTGAAACTACGGATCTGAATTTGAGGCTATCTTAAGCTAAGTTAAAGTCAGTGTTCCCAAAATTCATGAATATTCAACGTTGGATTGCACGACGAGAACCGAATTGGCAGCGTTTAGATGCCCTATTAAAGCAGGTAGAAAAAAAAGGGCTAAAGTCTCTACGGGCAGCCGAAATTAGAGAATTAGCTTCTTTATATCGTTCAGTCGCCGCAGATTTAGCCCGCGCCCGCACCCAAGAAATCAGTAATACTTTGATACAAAGTTTACAATCTTTAACAACTCGTGGTTATACGCAAATTTATCAAGGTTCGCGACGACAGGAGTGGCAGGCGGTTTTAGAATTTTACCGTTGGGGATTACCATCTGTAGTTCAAAAAACATTTGCGTATATCGCAGCAGCAACAGCGCTGTTTTTATTGGGTGGAATAGTAGCTTGGTGGTATTCCTGGCAAAATCCCAGCTTCATGTCCTTAATCGTACCTGAAAACTTGATATCCAAAGTACGAGATGAGCATAAATTGTGGATGGGGTCAATTGTTGGCATTGAACCTCTAGCATCCAGTGGCATTACGATTAATAACTTGGCAGTATCCTTTGGGGCTGTTGCTGGTGGAATTACTGCTGGGATATACACAGCCTATTTGATGGTATTTAATGGTTTATTAATTGGTGCCGTTGGGACTTTAGTTGGTCAAAATAACTTAGCATATCCTTTTTGGGCCTTTGTATTTCCGCATGGTTCCTTAGAACTACCGGCGATATTTTTTGCTGGAGGTGCGGGATTTTTATTAGCAAAAGCAATTTTATTTCCTGGCAAATATCGCCGACCGGACGCACTGAAGTTTTATGGTAATCAGGCAGTGCAGTTAGTATTTGGGATTGTACCAATGTTGATGCTTGCAGGTGCGATCGAAGGCTTTTTTTCACCTAATCCCAACGTACCCGATCCGATTAAATATCTAGCAGGAATGGGATTGTTTGTACTTTTAGTGATGTATTGTAGCCGGAAGAAAAATATAAATGAAAACAAATATTTCACAAAATAATTTTCAATATTGATAAAATGAAATGAGAGTAAGTAAATTACTGAAAAAATGGCAGAACTAACTATTCAAATACCTGATGATTTGGCTCAACGCTTAGAACCATTGCAAAATCGTTTACCCGAATTACTTCGGCGAGTATTGGATATTGAGAATATGCAAATAACTGCTCAGCCAAAAATTAAAACAGAAACTATAGATATTCCAGCAGTTTATCAAGAAGTTTTGGAATTTTTAATTAAGCGTCCAACTCCAGAAGAAATTCTTGCTTTTAAAGTGTCACTCCAAGCCCAAAATCAGCTACAAGCATTATTAGAAAAAAATCGCTCTACAACACTCTCAGTAATTGAATTGGCAGAATTAGATGTGTACGAGCAATTAGAGCATTTGATGATTTTACTTAAGGCGCAAGCTTTAAAAGCGATCGCTTGACATGAGTTCTTATTCAATTTCTAAGGAACTTCGTCAGCTTGTAGTCAAAAAAGCTTCGGGACGTTGTGAATATTGCCTAATTCATCAGGATTTTTCAATTTATACCCATGAAGTAGACCATATTATTGCTCTCAAGCATGGGGGCGAAACTATTATCGAAAACTTGGCACTTTCATGTTTATCATGTAATCGCCATAAAGGTTCTGATTTTGCTACCATAGATTGGATTACACAAGAAATTGTGCCGTTGTTTAACCCTCGTCGTCAGGTTTGGGACGAACATTTCTATCTTGAAGGCGCGAGAATAGAGGGTAAAACTCATATTGGTGAAGGGACTGCAAGGTTACTTCAGTTTAACGTTGCTAATCGTGTGCTTGAACGGCAAGTGTTAATGAGTCAAGAACAGTATCCGTAAGTAAAAGTGTGCAGTCATTAAATCGGTTAATCATCAATTGTTCGTTCACAAAATTCTTAAGCATTAATAATTCCTACAAAAATTTTTACAAGCAGCGATAAATCTTCTGGAACTTGATAGCGTTTTTGGTCTTGAATTACCTGGCGATTTGCGCGATGATAAACTCCAAAACGCCAGTCTTCACCAGTGGTCACTGCTCCGTATAGAAGCTCAGATGTAGATTTAGTCCATTCATCAAGTGCAATTAATTCAATGGCAAGCTGAGTAAATCCTCTAACTAAATCTGATTGTTTCGCTTCAATGACCAATAAATTTTGAGGCGCTGCAATATAATAGTCGAGAGTTCCTTTGAGGTAGTCGTTAACAGCGATGGAATATTCTATATTTAGTCGCTGATTCGTTAAATCGCAAACTTCAAACAAAATTGGGCCAATTAAAGCTTCACGTCTAGCAGTTTCATTAACTAAATCTATATGAGATAAATTACGCTGAAGCTGCTGCTGTAAAAAGCGTAAATCAAACACTTCTGAAGATTCAGGTAGAGCTAAACTTCTCCTTTCCAGAGTACAGTTTAATTCCGTTAAAATATCATCAATAGTAAAGGGTAATTCAAAATATCGGCTAAATGTATAAGATTCACCAGCTTTGAGAATGCGGCGGGAATTCATAAAATAGCTAAGCTAGGTTGATTTTATTTAATTCTATACAAATTAGCTCAGGTGTTCGGGGCAACCCAGTCATATTAGCGGTTAAGGGTTGAGAGTTAACCGTCAACAGTCAATGGACGTGATTAGTGGCTGTGCAATTTATAAGCGTAATAGCTGAGAAATCATCACAATTAAATATCACACATGGAGGTAGGATTGAATTGCGTGAAAAAATCGCCATCAACTGAAAAAGCACGATCCCCTACTTGCTACTCCCCAGTTCCTACCTGAATAGATAATTGCAAAAATCAAATATGATTGCTATATTTTGCTTGATTTTCTAAAATCCCTCCTAAATGTGGAGTACGTTTAGGCTACTTTTAGGCTTATGATTTGAAGGCAATCGGACTTGCAGCCAGAGCAAATGTTACGACTTCTCTTGATTGATGACAATCCGAACGATCGCCTCTTAGCAATTCGGCAATTGGAACGCGAGTTTTCTGACCTCGAAGTAAAACAAGTGGTCACAGCTCAAGACTTGACTCAGGCATTGCAAACTGGTCAATTTAACTTGGTTGTCACCGATTATCAATTGCGTTGGAGTAACGGTATAGAAGTATTACACGCAATTAAAGCTAGTTATCCGAATTGCCCGGTGATTATGTTCACCAACAGCGGTACTCAGGAAATTGCTGTGGAGGCAATGAAATCTGGATTAGATGATTATGTGATCAAATCTCCTCAGCACCAAGTACGCCTAACAGTAGCAGTGCGATCGGCGCTAGAACGAGCTGAAACTCGCCAAAAAGCTGCAAATTTAGAAATTCGCTTTCAAACTCTCCTCAATCGCCTAAACGTTGGCATCTATCGGACAACTTTTGATGGTTCTTTACTCGAATGTAACCCAGCGTTCCTACGTTTGATTGGGTTAGGAAGCTTACCCCAAGAACAAGCAAATCGGTTTATAGAGCTTTATTTCCAGCCAGAAGATTATACTCAGTTAATTAATCAGCTGCGAGAAAATGGCGAAGTGCGCGACAAAGAAATTCAATTGCGACGAGCTAATGGTAGTTTGATTTGGGTGCGTGTGAGTAAAACCTTCACCAAATTTGATGGCAACGGTATCATTGATGGCTTGGTAGAAGATATCAGCGATCGCAAACGAGTAGAATTAGAGCGAGAGCAATTACTCATCAGCGAACAAGCTGCCCGCATGGAAGCTGAAGCTGAAAAGCAAAATTACAGTTTATTATCTGAAGCTAGCCGATTGCTGGTATCTTCCCTCGATTACCGCACAACTCTAGCAAAATTAGCCAACTTAGTGGTTCCTACATTAGCTGATTGCTGTTTAATTGATATTGTTGACGCTAACTTAACAGTCTTTGAAGAACCAATTGTTGCAGCAACCACTCCTCAAATCGAAGCCCTAGCTTTGTTACTCAGACGATTTTATTCCACCTTTGCCAATGCTGATTTTGGTATTAGAAAAGTTTTGCAAACAGGGGAACCAGAATTAGTAACTGATGCAACGGCGAATTCTTTGTCATTCACAATGAAACAGGACGCACAAACCCAACGGTTGATGCGCCAAATGAACATTCAATCCTACATAATTGTGCCACTAGAGGCTCGCGATGCCTACAGTGGTATGGCTTTACGCAAGCTAGGTACAATTACTTTGATTGCTACCCAAGGGAACCATCGCTACACAACAGCTAATTTAAATATGGCTCAAGCCTTGGCTTTGCGAGCAGCTACAGCAATTGAAAATGCTCGACTTTACCACCAAGCAATAGACGCAAATCGTATTAAAGATGAATTTTTAGCTGTTCTATCTCACGAAATCAGAACTCCCCTAAATCCGATTTTGGGCTGGGCAAAACTTTTGCGTACCAGCAAGTTAGATCCACAAAAAACTGCTTTAGCTTTGGAAACCATCGAACGCAACGCTAAATTACAAACTAAACTCATTGAAGACTTGTTAGATATCTCCCGCATCTTGCGAGGTAAACTCAGTCTCAATGTCTGCCCAGTTGATTTGGCAACCATTATTCGAGCCGCAATGGAAACAGTACGGCTATCAGCGGAAGCGAAATTGATTCAAATTCACTCTGCTCTCGATCCGGCCGTTGGTCAAGTATTTGGCGACCCAGGACGCTTGCAACAAATAGTCTGGAATCTCCTCTCCAACGCCATTAAATTTACTCCTGAAGGCGGACAAGTTGAGATTTATTTAGAGCAAATCGATTCTCAAGTGCAAATTAGAGTTAAAGACACAGGCAAAGGAATTAACCCAGATTTTCTGCCCTATGTATTTGAAACCTTCCGTCAAGCTGATAGTGCAACCACCAGAAAATTTGGCGGCTTGGGTTTGGGATTGGCAATTGTCCGTTATCTAGTAGAAATGCACGGTGGTACTGTCTTAGCAAAAAGTTTGGGAGAAGGTCATGGAGCAACCTTTATTGTCAAGTTGCCGATGATACTTACCGATACAGTTGACAGCACTCAAGACAGTGATGTGATTGCCGCCGATATTCCAACTTTTGATGGTTTAAAAATTTTAGTTGTGGATGACGAACCTGATTCTTTAGAGTTAATTAGCTTCGTACTCCAACAGTCTGGAGCCACTGTCACTGCTGTATCATCAGCAATACAAGTATTAGAAATATTACCAAAATGGCAGCCAGATTTACTGGTGAGCGATATCGGAATGCCAGAAATGGATGGCTATATGTTATTAAGACAAATTCGGTTAATGAGTCCAGAACAAGGAGGAAAAATTTTAGCCATCGCCCTCACAGCCTATGCCGGAGAAGGTAACGAACAAAGAGCGATGGCAACTGGTTTTCAAGCCCACATCAGCAAGCCAATAGATCCAGCCCTGTTAATTGAAACTATTGGCAATTTAGTGCAAGGTTGACTGTTGACGTTAACGGTATGTAGTAGCAAGATGCAACAAAGATGCCAGTTGATGCAACAAAGATGCCAGTTGATGCAACAAAGGTGTCAGTTCATGCAACAAAGGTGTCAGTTCATGCAACAAAGGTGTCAGTTCATGCAACAAAGATGCCAGTTGATGCAACAAAGGTGTCAGTTGATGCAACAAAGGTGTCAGTTGATGCAACAAAGGTGCATTTTTTAAAAAACCGTAAAGGACGCATAGACACCTTCAAAGGAGCGTCTCGTAGAGAAGTGGCTTCCCGTAGGGTAGGACGCAAAGAGAAGGAAGAAATGCTTAACCCAAGCGTATTGCTTTCTAAGGTAAGTAAGTCGGTACAATAAAACCAAACTATGTGAAGAAAAATTATAAAGCTAAGGCGTTGCATAAATGCGGTATGAATTAAGATTTTGACGAAGGCTAAAGGTAGATTCTTGGCGCGGCAGTCGCTCATGGGGGAAACTCCCAAGACCCCGCTGCCTTTGCGTGAGGTAAAAATCATCCCTAGATTCAGCAATGCCAAAGCTAAAACCCTCTTCATTCCTGCCCCCTGCTCCCTGCCTTATCCTGAGAATAAATATTCACCACGACCTACTTAGAAGTCCTAAGACCACACCAGCAGGTGTCTAATGCACAATACAAATCGCTCCTGGCAAAAAAGCTATGGCATTGCTGTACTCGCCAGCGGTTTAGCACTGTTATTTTCTCTACTGATATCGCCACTGTTAGAGAACATTACTTTTTCTGTATTTTTTGCAGCTGTGGTGTTGAGTTCCTGGTATGGGACTCGCGGCTCAAGTTTATTGGCAACCTTACTGTGTAGCTTAGCGATCGCTTTGTTTTTCTTAGAACCAATTTATTCACTGAATATTTTAGCCCTCGATGGTTCGATTCGTTTGGGGTTATTTGCGATCGTATCGCTGCTAACTACGGAATTGAATGCAGCTTGGAGACGCACAGAGTTAAAGCTGCGAGAAAGTGAAACTCGCTATCGTGAAATGGCAGAGGCGGTGCAGAACTACGCCAATGAATTAGAGGAACGAGTGGCCGACCGCACAGCCGCCCTATTGGAAGCCAACAAAGAACTGGAAACCTTTGGTTATTCAGTTTCCCATGACTTACGCGCTCCTTTGCGATCGATGCAGGGTTTCGCTCAAGCACTACAGGAAGATTATAGTCATTGCTTGGACAGCGATGCACAAGATTATATTCAAAGGATTGTCGCCTCTGCCGAACGCATGGATGGACTAATTCAAGACTTGCTCGACTACTCGCGCCTGAGTCAGGTAGAAATTAATCTTGGCGTACTTAACTTAACAGACATTCTTACAGAAGCCCTTAACCAACTAGAAGTAGAATTGCGATCGCGACAAGCTCAAGTCAACATAGAGCAACCACTTCCAGAAGTTACAGGCAATTGGACAATTTTAATCCAAGTACTCGTAAACCTGCTGAGTAATGCAATTAAATTCGTCCCCGCTAACAGACAGCCAACAATTCGTATCTGGGCGGAAATCGTCGGGGGAGATGGGAAGGACACGGGGACGCGGGGACACGACGGGGACACGGGGACACGACGGGGACGCGGGGACACGGAGACGCAAAGACACGGGGACACACAGAGAGTATTTGATAATTTCTTTGCGTCGCCGCGTCTCCCACTCCCCGCGTCCTTTGTTCGCCTCTGGATAGAAGATAACGGTATAGGCATTGCACCAGAACATCAGCAGCGAATTTTCAATGTATTTGAAAGATTACATACTCAAGAAAGTTATCCTGGTTCTGGCATTGGTTTAGCCATTGTCCGCAAAGGTGTTGAACGTATGGGGGGACAAGTGGGTGTAGAGTCAATAGAAGGTCAAGGCAGCCGCTTTTGGATTCAACTACAAAAATTTTCCATGAAAACATGAACACAGACCAGCAGACAATCTTACTGGCAGAAGACGACTCCAATCAAGTCCTGTTAATTCGTCGGGCTTTATGCAAAGCCAATCTCATGCAACCCCTACAAGTTGTAAGCAATGGAGAAGCTGCTATTTCTTACCTGTGTGGTGAAGGGGAATATGCTGACCGAGAACGCTACCCTCTGCCGATACTGGTTTTATTAGACCTGAAAATGCCCCGTAAATCTGGGTTTGAGGTTTTAGAGTGGCTCAAGCAACAACCAAAACTCAAACGCCTACCAGTTGTTGTATTGACAACTTCTAAAGAAACAACCGACGTTCATAAAGCTTATGACCTGGGTGTGAATTCGTATTTAGTTAAACCCGTGGCATTCAGTGATTTAACGGCAATGGTAAAGTTACTTGATGCCTATTGGCTAAACTTAAATCAACAGCCGTTGGTTTACCTCAGTTAAACAACTTGATTTTCTTAAACCTGGCAATCCTAGCCTTTCAAAGCATGGGAGTGTCAATAATGGTTGAGCCTCAAAAAGCTATCTTTAAGTAATTCAGAATTCATGAAAAAATTTACCGAGTTGAACTATTGTGTGGTAACAATCAAGGGCAATGCTCATCAGTCATGTCCGGCAAGAAAGCAAAGTTTTTTGCCAACAGCGCAAATCATCTTCAGATGATTAAATACCCTAAAAATCTTTTTTCTAATTCACTAGACTTTTGCTATTAGCCTTGAACTCAAGTTTAAGGCGGGTGATGAAATCAATAATTAAAATATTTCTACCTTATAGTTAACACTAGTTAACACCAACGAGCATTGCGCTTATTTCTCAGGCATGGTCTATTTATTTGAGGATAGCTTTAAGTTGAGATTCCTTAGTAGGGTGTATTCTCGCTGAGAAGACTACACCGAAAGATTTAAAACTTACGCATTACATTCTTAACAGATGCTACAAAAATTGCAAGTTATTAAATCGACTTTCTTTAGTAAGGATTCACCACTTAGAGCTTCTCAAGCATCAATTTTTTTGGCTTCTCATGCACATTCTGATTATTGACGACAATCCAAATGACCGTTTCATGATTATTCGGGAGATGCGGCGGCAATTTCCCGATGTAGAAATAGAGGAAGTGGGTGAACCAGAAAACTTTGAGCAAGCATTGGCAGCAGGTCGCTTCGATTTGACAATCACTGATTATCAACTTCGTTGGAACAATGGTTTGGAAATATTACATCTTTTAAAGAACCGCTACCCCGATCGCCCGGTAATTATGTTTACTAATACAGGCAATCAGGAAATCGCCGTTGAAGCGATGAAAAGCGGACTCGATGATTATATTCTCAAGTCACCCAAGCATTTAGTTCGTTTATCTGCAACGGTAAGATCTGTTTTAGAACGCAATGAAACTCGCCAAAGAGCTAGTTTTTTAGAAAATCGCTTGCAATCTTTACTCAATCAATTAAATGTCGGAGTATTTCGAGCAATACCAGACGGACGCATATTAGAAGTTAATAGTGCATTTCTCAGTCTTTTGAGACTTGATTCTCTAGAAGAAATTCAGTCTAATACTAACTTTAATGAGATTTTTTCTAGATCTGGAGATATTACACCAAACAAAAGACGAGAACGGGAATTAAGGATACGGAGAAAAGATGGTAGCCATATATGGCTATCAGTGAATGAAACTCTTAATATTACTCATGGAGAGGAGGTGATTGATGGGCTGGTGGAAGACATTACCGGGCGGAAACGCTCAGAAGAAGCACTTAAGCGCTATGCAACAAGATTGCAAACTCTCCAAGAGTTAGATCGGTCGATTTTGGGGGCAATTTCTCCTCAAGAAATTGCTGAAGCGGCTCTAGCTGCAACTTATCCCTTACTTCCCTGTCAATTAATAGATATGACGTTGTTTGATTTGGAACAGCAACAAGCTACTGTCTTAGCTGTCCAGTCTAGCGATCGCATTGGCTTTGCTATAGGCGAAACTTTCTCATTGCATGATTTTGGCAACATTGAAAACTTGCAACAAAACCAAGTAATGATGATCGAAAACCTGGCTGAGCATCCAAGACTCTACCGCGTTCAACAACGGCTGTTCGACCAAGGCATTCGCTTAATTATGAATGTACCTGTAATTGCTCAACAACAGCTAATCGGTTCTTTGAACGTGGGAGTAATTCAACCGTGGTCATTAAGCGAGGAAGACGTGGAAATTGCCAGCGAAGTCGCAAATCAGCTGGCGATCGCCATTCAACAATCTCGCCTGCGCGAACAATTGCAGCGCTACACCGAACAACTCGAACAAATAGTTCACAACCGCACACAGCAGCTAGAAGAAGCCAACAGTGCCCTAGAAGCCTTTGCCTATTCCATCTCCCACGACTTACAAGAACCTCTACGTGCTATTCGGGGATTTGCCACTATTCTTTTAGAAGACTACGACACCGTATTAAATTCAGGCGGGCAAGATTTACTCCATCGCATTGCCAGTAACGTCGAGCGTATGGACAACCTGTTGGTAGACCTCTTAGAATACAGCCGTTTGAGTCGCATTGATTTGCCACTGCAACCAATAAACCTCAATTCACTAGTCAAACAAGTGCTGATTCAATTAGAAGTATCCCTACAACAAAACCAAGCACAAGTGACAATTGCTGAACCTCTACTAGAAGTTGTAGGAAACTACCGCACCGTCGAGCAAATTATTACAAACCTACTAACCAACGCCATTAAATTTGTACCTTCTGGAGTTCAACCCCAAGTCAGAATTTGGACAGAACGCCGCGGAGGCTGCGTGCGTTTGTGGGTAGAAGACAACGGCATAGGTATCTCGCCCCAGCATTGGGAGCGGATTTTTGGTGTCTTCGAGCGTCTACACAGCATAGAAGCCTACCCTGGTACAGGAATTGGACTAGCGATCGTCCGTAAAGGCATCGAACGCATGGGAGGACAGGTAGGTATGGAGTCAGAAATCTCCCACGGTAGTAGTTTTTGGATAGAACTGCCGGAGTTTGTGAAATAAAAATGGGGCATTGGGCACTTGTACTGAGCGAAGTCGTTGGCGCAGCCTCTCGCAGAGAAGTATTGGGCGTTGGGCATTGGGCATTGTGCAGTCAACAGTCAACACTCAACAGTCAACACTCAACACTCACTCCTACTTAGATAAACGCGTCATTTCAAACAATTCCTGAGCATTACTTCCTAAAAAAGCATCAAAAAGTACCTGCTTTCCGGGTTCGATTTCCACTAGATAGCGCTGGGCAATCTCATAATAAGCGTAAGTCCAAGGAATCTGAATTTCTAGACCACTGTTATCATCAAACACGGTCACCATTTCGGTTACTGCTTGAGTCGCTGTTTGACGCAAACCACAAGCAATATTTCCCTCTATCTCTGCTTTCATTGGTACGCCCAAGTTAGCCAAACTACTGGCAGTGGTGTCTATGTCTGGATATTTTGCGGTGTTTTGGCCGTTAACGTAGCCTGTGAAATGGTTGACAGCATAACCGTGCAGCAATACCCAAGCCCCATACTGAGTAACCTGATTAACCTCTTCAACCAGAGAACGCCGGGGAGATAGCCAAGGACGGGTAAATATTTGTTGCAGTTGTTTGGCGATGATTTCAACGTTTTCTTCTGTTTCTAGAAGAAAATTAACATCTGAGGTAAGTTGATATTCAAATGAAGATACTGTTTGGTAGATGATTTGAGCAATATTGCTAGGTAATTCGTCAACAATTAACTCGCTGATAAATAGTTTAGGTAAGTTAAATTCCTCTTGCTGTGGATGATGATAATGACGGGCATAGAGATGAGTTTTCGCAAACGTATACTCGCCAGATGCAACATAACCTAAAGCTTGTACAATTTTTTCCAAGTAGCCAATGCCCAGGTTAACTTGACCTTGTGGACTATCTAGTAATAGACGCAAAGACCGAAAGGCAATGTGGTCGTTGGCGACGTTCCCACCCGCAGCGGTAATCATTTGTTGGTAGGTACGGGCGTAATTTACTCTGGCGCTGTATTGTCGCCAAAGTAATTTCCACAGATGAATGACTATTTCAGGTTTCATAAGTTGATGATATAAAACTCATATTTGATTTATGAAAAAATTCAGTATACCTTAGAGAGCCTTCTTTCCTGTTCCCTATTCCCTATTCCCTTCTCCGATGAATTTTGAAAGTATAAATACTTATTTTTTTAGTGCAACTCTGCCGATGTGTGTCAGCTTTGCTAAAGATTTAACACTAATTTAACGGCAGCGGATTTTAACGTTTATTCCAGTAAAATAAGCAAAAATTAAAATAAATCGTATTTTTTGTTTTTCCCTCATCTTTGCTTCTTTAACACAAGAATCTTGCCAGGTCAATCTGTAACGGGAAGAAGTTTGGTGAGATAATAGAACTGTGAGGTAAAGAACGGACGCAACTTGATAATCAAGGGGGAAAATTATGAAACTCCAGCTATTAGCGGCCACAGCCTTAGCAACTCCCCTATTTTTCATTAGCTCGGTCAGAGCTGAGAATCCGCAGGACTTACAAAAGCTCCTTTCTACTGGGGAATGTATCCAATGCGATTTATCGGGAGCCAATCTCAGTGGCGCTCATTTAATTGGTGCTGACTTAAGAGGAGCTAAACTCCAAGGAGCCAACCTTGTAGAAGCCAACCTTGAAGGTGCAGATCTGACTGGTGCTAACTTGGCAGGTGCTAACTTAACATCAGCCTATGTCACCAATGTGAATATGAAGCAAGCCAATCTCAACGGGGTAAATTTCACTCGCGCTACGATTCATGATTCTAATGTGTATAAAGCATCAATGAAAGATCTCAATCTGACTGATGCTGAAATATTTAACACTGGAATCGGTATTGGTGGAGAAGATGCCGAGATTCCCGATTGGGACTAGGGTTAGGGGCAACTCAAGCAGGCAGGTTCAAACAAACACAACATAGGTTTTAGTGGATTTTTCATCAAAGAAACTAGTTGTTTGCAAGTAATTTCACTAAACCAGCACCTAGAAAAAAATTAAGATAAACTTAACCCTCTACCTTGTAGTTAGTTCAGTGCCATCGGGGTAGAGGGATTTTTTTATGATTATTCAAATATTTACAGTTAGTAATTATTGTTTGATATTTGTTTGAATCCCAGGATATTTGGGATGTCACCGCTTATAGAAATCTGTACAAAGCTACCCAACGATATACAATGCTAGACAACTACGTTTGTAATCTTAGTCCAAAGTTCTATAATTAATTGATGAGCCTTAAGCGGGAGGCGATCGCCCCCTCGGAAAGTGATAAAAGAGGGGGTTAGCAGGGATCTTATGTTTCAGGCTTCAATGTGTAAGTTTTAGCCTATTACCTGAGTCGAGTATTAATTTTGCCCAATTAATTATCTACAAACTTGAGCTTAAACCAATACGAAAAGTAAAACCAGGACTATATATGCGATTAACTCGCTCGTATTGTTCCCCTAGTAAATTTTCTAGGTAAACTGTCAGTCCCAAATTGCTAGTTAAAGGTATACGACCGGTGAAATCTAAATTCACAAAAGATGGTGCAAAATCTGTAGTCCTGTCAGTAGGGTTAGTAAAGATAGATCTGCGAGCGCCACTGTTGTAAGTAACATATAAGTTAGCTTGCCAACCTGCGTTTTGATAACCTACACCAGTTTGGAGTACAGAATAAGGAATTAAACCTAACTGCAAACCTCTTTCTGCTCCTGTTTTGATTTGGGCATCTGTATAAGTATAGTTGAGAAAAGTTGACCAGCCAGAAGCAATTTTTAATTGCAATGCAGCTTCTATACCATTGGTATCTACTAATCCAATGTTTTCCCATCTGCCTGCTATTATTCCCAGGCGATCGCTTATACTACTACCAAAATAAGTAAACTGTCCTATCAAATTATCAGAAAATTTGACATCGACTCCCGCAGTCCAAGTGGAACCGGTTTCTGGCTCTAAATTTGGGTTAGGTTCCCAACCATGAACCGTATCATAAACATATAACTGATCCAACCCAGGATTGCGTTGTCCCCCGGCCCAACTGCCACGGAATGCTACTATCGGTGTAACGGCATAACGTAAACCAACGCTAGGATTTAAATAACTTCCAAATTCGCTGTCAAAACTTTGTCTGAGTCCTAAGTCTACTAAAAAGTTTTCGCCAAAATTCCAAGTATTCACAGCAAATAAAGCTGTATTGAACAAACTCCTATTTTCGGTTTCGTTATTAGCAATCCTACTAGGACTTGTACTCAAAACATCACCATTTAAGTCGGTATTTTTTAAATCCAAACCCCAGCGCAATTTATTATTGGCAGTAATTCTCCATTCATGATCTACTCTAGCTGAGAGTTGTTGCGTATCTAAAACTCCTGTACGGTAAAATGCTCCTGTAGGGCCATAGGTGCTGAAATAATCTTGGTTATAGCCGATTGATGTTGTCAAATTAGAGTTTTCTCCGTTACCAAGTCGAGTTTTCCAAGATAAGCCAACATTTAAACCATCGTGGTCTAATCTATCTTGCTGGAGAGGAAAACCGAAATATATTAAGCCGCGACGACTGCTGAGTTTAGTAATATCTAAATTCAAAGAATTTCTTCGATTTAAATCTAAACCAATGCTACCAAAATAAGTACTTGTAGCTGTGTCTGCATTCGATAAATACCCTTGACTATCGCGATTTGCTGCACCTACAGGCACACGATAACGGTTATCTGAAAATAATCTTTCAAAGCTAAAATTGTATTTTACAGAACCAACCGAACCACCATAGCTTACTTGTTGATTATTTAAACTCAGCGAACCAAATTCTGTACTACCAGAGAATTTAGGTTGTCCATAACCTTCTTTGGTAATGATATTAACAACTCCGCCAAAGGCTGAGGAACCATACAAAGCTGATGCCGTCCCGCTATATAATTCTACTCGTTCAATAGATTCTACAGGAATGCTATTTAAATCAGTTGCACCATGATAAGTGTTGACATTATTATTAATTGGTCTGCCATTAATCAGGAATACAGACTGATTAATTGATGCTCCCCGATAATATGTTCCTGTGTGAATATCTGCACCGGGGCCGACATCATTAATGGCAAAACCAGGCATTCTTTTTAAAACATCAGCTAAGCTAGTTGCACCTTGTTTTTGAATTTCTTCTTTCTCAATTACATAAGTTGGTGTAGATTGAGGTAGGCTGTCTGGTTCTGCGATCGCTTCTATATTAATGTCTCCATCGTCGCTAGAATCTGACTCCATTTCCGGCTGAGTTTCTGACTCACTTGCAGTTGATGGAGATTCTTGAGTTAATAATTGAGCGTTTGTTGCGGGTAACTCAATTTCACTCAAACTAGGAATATCTGCAATGATTTCGGTTGATTTATCACTATTTTTCTGTTGAATTTCAGTCTCAGTAGCTAAACCAGGAAATGCTATCAGTAAACTCGGTAAACTTACTGTTAACAACGAAAAATGCTTTTTCACGTTCTCTTACACACCAAGTTAAAACAATCACTACGGAGTATTTTTGCTATAGTCTAGAGATTGTGTCAAAAGACAGGCTGTCATATTTCTGCGGCTCAAAATTACCAACCGCTTACAGGATGTTTTAAAAGCTCAGCGTAAATAATTAAATGTATATGGATAATGTATAATATTTTTCAATGTTAAATTCAGTAATCAGTAGTCGTAAATCAGAATTCAGTATGAATTCTGTAAGCTAATACACATTTAATATCAAGTTTGTTGAATACTTACAATTAGGACTGACGCAAAAAAAAGTCGGAGCGCCGGCTTTTGGCGATAGCGCAGCGTGTTGCAGACAAGCTTTTCGTACAGAAGTGGCTCACTGTAAAGTAGAACACAAAGAAATATTGAAGAAGAATTCAGAATTCAGAATTCAGAATCAAGACGCTCTCTACGAGACGCTACGCGTAGCTTGCTTAAGAGCAGGGGTACGCGGACACGGCTTAGCTGCGCTATCAGTGGGGGATTCCGACCCGCCATTGATTGTTCGCGTAGCGTCTCCCCTTGGGAGAAGACCACCAAATTGAAAATTTAGTGGGGGTCTTAAACCCACTTATTCAGACGCTCCTACGTCGCTCTAAGCGAAGCCATGCCGCAGGCTTTACGCTGCGCTATCCGCCAGTCGTACAAAATACCCGACTGAATTCTGACGACTGACGCCTTTATTCTGTTTTGATAATTTCAGAGAGTTATTGCTTAAGTCCTGTTACTTGATAAATTAATTTTCAACATGATTTTTACTTGTAACTCGAATTAAAAAACGTAGTGCTTCATTTACTGCTTCTGAGGTGGGAAACATTTCGGCAACATCAGGTTCTAAAACAACTGTAGTTTTGGGAATATGGGTATCTATAAAATTCTGATTGGATTGAGGTTTTTCATGTATTATGCTTGTTTTGGATAATCCAGCATTTAAGGTATCAATTAGTGATTGCCAACTACTAACTTTCAGATTAAAGTGAGCCTTTGCATCTCGTAATGTTTTAAACTGTTGCTTCAAAATATCAATAGTATAAATATGGTTTTGAGATACCTGTTTTTCTAATTCGAGGTCTGACTCAACCATATCAACTACTTCACTAATCAGTTGGTCATGATTTTCGGCAATTTGAGCAGCGGCTCCTAAAATACGAGAAGTCGCTTTTATCTGTATATCAGTTTCTTGTTTAAGGCGATCGGCAATACTACGAATTTGATCTCCTAGCCTTCCTTTACCTTGTTTTTCGGTGCTTGGTAGCGATTTTTTGCTCATGAGTATGTTTCTTTATTCAGAAATTATCTCTTTAATTGCAAGCCAGATGCGTTTAAATTTTTCTACCAAACCCATAGGATTGTTAGTTGTTTCTTCTTCTACTGAATCAACTAAAGATTGAATTCGATCCATACGCTCTGCTACGATATAAAGATTATTTACTGCTTCATCCTTACTTGCTAAAGATTCACGCACTAGCACAACCATCTGAGCAATTTCTCGTTTTAATCGTTCATTTTCAGCTTTACGACGAGTTTCCCATCCCTTAATACTAGCTTTGGAACGTCGTTCGTGCTTAAGTTCAGTTTTAGCTTCATTGTATAAATTCAAATACATTTCTCGTTCTGAGCTTACTGTCTCATATTTAGTAAATAATTCAGTTGTTCTTGCTTTTTCTTCGTTGTAGAGACAGAGGGTTTGTTGATGATTTTCTTGTTCATCAAGATAGAATTGATAATTTTGATTAGCTTGCTCTTTTAGTTCATTTGCTTGAAGTTGATAATTTTGAATCTCTTGTTGGTGAACATGAACTATCTGGGATAGTTTCGCTTTTTCTTCGTTGTAAAGATACAGTGTTTTTTGATGATTTTCTTTTTCATCAATATAGAATCTATAATTTTGAGTGACTTGTTCTTTTAGCTGATGAGTCTCAGTTTGGTAAATTGCAATTTTTTGCTGAACATGAACTAGTTGGAATGCTGCTTCTTGGTGTTCTTTTGCAGTTTGTTCCCATTTATCGCGTTCAGATGTAGCTTCTTCAAGGTTGGCACGAACAGTCATCAATGAAAGTTTCAGTTCATGATAAGAAACTGGTTCTTTCTGTTTTGAGCGAGGATTATTAATAGCATTGTCAATATTAGAATCTCTACGATCGCTTCTCCTCATTACCCTTAATTTCCTATGTACTATTTATTATATTTCAATATAAAAACTCAGTTTAGCTGAGATTAACTCATTGAAGTGTGATCTAAGTTCTACTAGTAATATGATCTAAATCTGGGTTGAGATAGGTTTTACAGTTGCTTTATTACTCTCATTAGAGAATATTGAAAACTTAATTTTTCTATCCTTCGTTTCAAAAAAGAATTTTTTAACTTTATCTGCTTTTTTCTTTTTAAAAAGATAAAATACTATTACTAAAACGAAAAAATACATTTTGTATTGTGTATTTTTTGTCAATCTATAGATAGAAATAAAATTTATACCAAGTTGATTTTATACCTGAAAATTATGTATAGATTAATATCTGTCTTTTGATAGAAGATTATATGTATTGTTAGGTTTTTACTTTTTTAATCAAGCAGAACATATCTTTTTATCATGTTCTGCTATGTCTTCAAATCTTAATTTTTATGTATTAATACTTAAATATTTTATTTTAAACAGTAATATTTATTGCTTATAAAACAATCTCTTCAAAAAAGAATATTTACTTATGTAAACTGCCATTTTTACTTTGGAGAAAGTCAAAAGCTAAGCCTTTGAGCATAGAAAAATTCGCAACAAAAATTTTAAATTCAGAAATCATATTTATGTAATGTATATGACAATGTGTTTCTATTTACTTAAGTAATTAAAAATATTTTTGTATCACAAAAGTTACAAAGTAACAAATATATCTGTAAATTAATTAAGAT